>NZ_RZSV01000134.1:0-15707 GCF_004023205.1 Mesorhizobium sp. M1A.F.Ca.IN.020.03.2.1
GAAGAGGCAACGCCGTAGGGTCCACCCCGGAGCCCGCTCGCCATCCCTCAAGGCGGCGGGCTCTTGCACCCGCCACGCAGAGGGCCTTCACCTCAAGCTCTGCTTGGTTGCCTTCTTCGCCGGCTTAGCTGCAGCCTTCCGCTGAAAGCCAAACCCCTTCGCCAACGCCGATCGCCGCTCCGCATAGTTCGGCGCCACCATCGGATACTCTGCCGGCAGGTTCCATTTCGCGCGATACTGCTTTGGTGTAAGACCGTGATCGGTCATCAGGTGCCGCTTGAGCGACTTGAACTCCTTGCCGTCCTCCAGGCAGATGATGTGATCGGGAAAGACCGAGCGCTCCGGGTCGACGGCAGGCTCCTGCTTTGGCAGCAGGGCTGCGCCAGTGAGCGAGTAATACACCGACGCGATCAAATCCGCCAAGTCGGTTACCGAGACGAGATTATTGCTAACATAAGCGGAGACGATGTCGGCGGTGAGGTCCACTAGTGACATGCGAAATCTCTTTTGTCTGACAAACCTCTCTATTTGAGCGCATCTGCTAATAAAATGAAATCCAGCCAAAAGGCCGAACCCGAGTTGCATCGCCAACATGACGGCCGGAGGATTTCAGCAAATCCGCCGCTTCAAGGGGCTTTTATTGCGAGCCAAAGGATTGCAAGGCCGCACCCGACTGCGCAGAGCAGTACTTCAAAGCGGTAGAGTTTGTCGCGCGGCACGAGCGGTGGGAGAAAGACGAGGACGAGGAGCGTGAGCCCTATTATCCAGTCTAACCTGGACAGTAACACAGTCAAAGCTTCCTCAGCCTCACGCCCGCGCCGCCGCCGTTCTCCTGAATGAACTCGAACGCCGGCCGCTTCAAAGGCGCGCAGCTTCTCGGGATCGCCGCCTGATCGGGCGGTAGTGTCTCAGTTTGAAATTTGGATCAATCTGCAGACCGTCCAATAGACGGCCAAATGCCCCGCCTCGAAAATCGCCAACGTAGCGACAAAAGATATGGCGAGAACAACTGACGGGTATCGGTCATGCCACGAAGGCGGCTCCTCAATGCCCTCATCGAGCACAGCGTGCGCCAGCTTCAAAACTGAGAGAAAACGAAGTCCGGTCCAAACAGCGGCCCATGCCAGGACGTATTCAAGCGAGAAGCCACGGGCGGCGAAGTAAATTGGACCGCTAAGGGATAGTAGCGGAATAAGAATGTTCATTGGGCGGCCTGCTTCTTATAGGGCCCGCGCCTGCCCGGCTTCGGCGCAACGGCGTCCATCTTCTCGCAAAGGTCTTCCATTCAAAGCGCTTGTGCAAAACGGGCAAGGCTCCGCAGTCACCGTGTCGAAAGTTTTTTGCCATTGCCCTTTGCCGGCTTGGCGGCAGGCTTCCGCCCCAACCCGCTGGCCTTCGCCAATTCAGAGCGTTGAGCCGCGTAGTTCGGCGCGACCATGGGATAATCGGGCTTCAATCCCCATTTGGCCCGGTATTCGTCGGGCGTCAGTCCGTGGAGCGCAAGATGGCGCTTCAGCGACTTGAACTTCTTGCCGTCCTCGAGACAGACGATGTGATCGGGAGATACGGAACGCTTCGGATTGACCGCAGGCTCCTGTTCGGGTCGGGCGGCGGTACCCTGGCCAATGCCAGACAGCGAGGTATGGATAGAAGCGATGAGGTCGGGCAGCCCTGAGACGGGGAGGGCGTTTTTGGCCACGTAGGCCGACACTATGTCTGCGGTAAGGCCGACTAGGTCGATCTTGTGGGCCTCGTTTTGTTCGGCCATTTTGGGCTCCTATAATACGCAGTTTGGCGCGTAACAGCTGTCAGTTGGGTATCCACCACGCGTTTAACGTTGATCCGTTAAAATCGTTTGAAAATCAACTGTATCCGCAACCCATGTGGCCTTCATCGACGGAAGCCATTTACGAACATGGCCATGGCAGTGATATGCTTCAAAGGCGGAAGTTGGAGGGCGCAATCGATGACAAAGGCCGACGACCCGAAGCCTCACCTGCGGCTGGCCGTGGAGAATAGCCAGACCGAACTCGACCGAAAATGGGCGAAGGGAGAGATCGAGTGGCCCCTCAGAGATCTAGCCTCGAACATTATTCGTGTCGTGCGCGGTGCTGGAAAATCCTACGAAATCGTCGGTCAGTGCGTCGCCGTGATCAAGGCGTTTCAGCAGTACCGCGAAACAATCGGCTGCTTGCCCGACAGCTGGGAGATTGACCGGATTTTATCGATACAACCAGCGGGGGCTGACGGGGAACAGTATGGCGAGCGGTGGGAGCGTGAACACGCGCGCGAGACAATCGTGCGTGGCGCTCTTCAGATTGCTGCCTCTCGACTGGCTGGCCAAAACACACAGGAACAGCGCGGCCGGTCAGAAATGATGAGTGGCGTCAATGATGTGCAGAGTATCCGAGAGGAAGCCAGGAGACGAACAGCGGAGGCTGAACGGGCTCAGCGCCGTGCCGCTGCAGATGCAACCGGCCGAAAGAAAGCCGAACCTCGAAAACGCCGGAAGATAAAGGGCGATCCGGAGATCAATTTATGAAACTCAGGGTCTATTTGCCCAGCACAAAGTCGGGCCCTAAGCTCAGCGGAGACGGCCCCATGGGCCGATCTTGCGGTTGTATGGAACATCGGTTTCGGTGGCATCAATGACTCAGATGGGCCCACATTAAATGTCCAGTCGCCACTATCTTTTCCCCGACGATGGCGAGCCCCTGCGATTATCGAAGAGGCTGGTAGAGGGTTTGATCTTCGGAAAGGACGCCTTGCCTCAGTACGCCGGAACCCGCCAGAAGGTCGCGTCAATCATGCTAGAGATGGAGGGCGCCAAACCACAGCGCATCCTGAGCGCACAGGGCGCCTATTTCGTCTTCGACGCGACTGGAGATATTCGAAGGGGCCTGACGCGCTCTGCCGGCGACATCCTCAACGCGGCCTATAGCCCATCGGAAGCAAATGGAACCGTGGTGTCGCTTCACTCGAAGCTCACCAAGAAGAGGGCAGAGGAGGAACACCGCTGGACGGTGGGGAAAAATGAGCTTGATCGGATCGCGGCTGACATCTGGCCAAAGTCGAGCTCGGATAGGCTGAAATCAGTTCAGGGTGTCTCTGCGAAGCGACCCCCTCTCACATTCGATGCGCGGCTTGCCCTCGATGAGGCAACCGGAGATCTTTGGAAGATTGCGCACGCTATTGATGAGCTGAAGGAGCCAAGTCTGAAGGGTTTCGCCTATGAGGCTCGAACCCGTGGAGAGGCTTTCCCTGAGCACCGCCATTTGTATCAGGCAATCGCGCAGATGGCGGACGAACGCTTGGAGATTGTGCGGCGCCGCAGGGTTGGTAAAGGTGTCTGGTACGCGGTGGTTGACGTCATTATGTGGGACGATAACCGCGTTGGAACGAACGTCGGTCGATACCATGAGGAATGTTCCGGCAAGCAAGCCGCTGTGGTCGCCGCGAGGAAACTCCTGGCTGAGCACGCTGGGGACTTTGCGGAAAACATCACTGTAGAAGCGGAAGTGCTCACCGATCTGGAGTGGCACGAGCGTCTGAAATCGGTTGGCGATTGATTGGACGGTCAGTCCCGTGGCTTCGCCAACCTGACCCCAGCGCCGCCGCCGTTCTCGGGGATGAACACCACTCCAATGTCCTCAAGCGCGCTGGTCATTGCGGCTAGGTTATTCTGAACGGGCACCGAACGGCCGGCCTCGAAATTTCTAACGGTGGATAGGCCCACCCTTGCGGCCTTTGCCAAGTCTTCCTGAGAGATATTGGCAAGGCCGCGAGCGGCTCGGCACTGCTCTGGTGTCATAAAATCCCACTCCTAACGAATTTACGGCACCATAACGAAATTCGTTTGACTTTGCCAGACGCAACGATTATCGTTATATACAACGGTAATCGTTAGCACCGAATCAACCCAAATGACAGCTCTGATCTCCCTCGATCTGACCCCTGCCGCCAACGCATACGACGAGCGCATCGGGGAAGTATGGCGCATTTCCAGTCAGGAAGTGGGCGAGGCCATCCGGTTCGTCCGGCAGAGCCTCAAGGTGATTACCGAGGCGGATGAAATGCTAACCCCTGTCATTCGCCTGCATCGCCCGGCTTTTGTCGAGCAGTGCCGCAAGCGGCTCCCTTGGGAGTTGTCGCTTTACCTCGAACACGTCAAGACCATCAGCAACTGTGAGGCTGAAATGGAAGCGCGTGGGATGCGCTTCGCGAGATCATCTGACGCCTGGGCCTAAGGGCCACCCAACCGACAACAGGAGTTTGAAATGCCGAATAACATTCCGGCAGCCGCCGAAGGCTTGTCCGAAATCAATCGCCGCACTGCCCTTGCAATGTTGTCGGGCGGCGTTGTCGCGGCTGCCACGACCGTAACGCTCGCCTCTCCGCCGCCGCCCCCGACCAGCCTGCATGACGCGCTGTCGGCTTGCTACGCGGCAGAGAACGAGTACCGCGTGTGTGACGCTCGCGAGTCCTCTATTGCCGAAGCGCTCGGAGAAAAGCTGTTCCCGAAATGGACGGCACCGGGCGGCGGCTCGTCGATCTGGTCTCATAGGCCAACACTGTTCCGCACCTCCACAAGCCTTGAGGCTGAGATAGCTCGCAAACATGCTGGGATCGAAGCGAGCTACGCTCAGGGCGGCATGAACAAACGGGCCTATCACCGGTGGAAGCGGACCCTAGAAGCTCAGGGTACCGAAGGCCTGGCCGCGCTGCGCGAACAAGAGGCTGTCATCGTTGCCAGTGGACACACCGAAGCATCCCGCCTCACCGATGAAGCATTCGAAAGGGTGCGGACTGCTTTCTACGCTGTCCTAGTGCATCCCTGCCAGAATTTGCAGGAAGTCAGGGCGAAGGCCACGTGCCTGCTCCGCGTTTACAATCTCCTTGGTCTTGAGATCGACGGCGGCGACCTTGCCGCGTGTCTCACGTCACTGTGCGAGGAGGCGTGACATGGGCGAAGTCATCCCATTCCGTCCTAAGCCAGTGCCGGTGGTAACCGACGAGTTCACGGCGATCATCGACTGGATCAAGCCACCCGCCGACTGGTGGACAGGGCAGATGCAGATCCAACTGGCGCACCACGCCTACATGTTCGCGGACTATCGCCGGATCATGCTTTGCCGGGGACACGGAAAGGATTCTCCCGAGGCGCAGGAAGCCAGGGACATCACGCGAAGGGCTTTCAGTGCATGGCGGATGGCCGGTCTTCGCCAGATATTCATTCCCGCCGAATGCGTTCGTCATCTTCGCTGGAAACAGGAGTGGCTGCGGCGCCAGGGCGGCGCCCCTGAGACTGCGCTCGCAATTGCCCGCGACCAAGCAGCGCTGGCCGACCGTATCGAGGCTGCGCAAAAGGCTGTTGCGTCCCGGCAGGCAACCCGCAAGGCGGTGCAGAGATGAATGCGATCACTCCTATCGATAGCCTCGCCAGGCGCGCCATAGAGGACGAAATCGAGAGGCTGATTTCGCTGCTCGACCTGATGGAGGCCGATTGCGACCTCGAAGACGGCGCGGACGATGAGCCGTCGCTGGGCTGGTGCACGGGCTATGGACCGGGGGACACACTCGACCTTGAAGCCGACGATTGCGACGATGAGGACGACGGCACGGCAGAGCCCAGCCCTGGCGCTCTAAACCGTGTTTGTCAGGTTAAGTGGGCAGCCGGCGCTCGCAGCGACCGCGAGGCGGACGCTGGCGATATAGCGGAGGTACCGGCCTATGGCGAATGATGTGTTCAAGAAGACCATCGCCGAGGCAAAGGCGAAAGGCGATGAAATCGAAGTGCTTGCCCGCCTGCTCGCCGAGAAGATGCAGGCCATCCACGGCACCGAATTCCAAGTGCTGATGGACCACCAAGCGCGCTTCGTTACGGTGGTCGTTCGCTGACAGGCAACCCCGCGTTTGTGGCGTTCAACCGGCTTTCCGGGATACAATGACGCCACACACCTGAACTCTCCAAGTTGGGGTTCTCTTGGCCCGACGGGCTTCGGCTTCCCGGCCTTTTGTTTGCCACTCGATATTTGTGACTGGACGGAGCGCTGGAAGACCGTTCACGTTATAGGCCTATGGAATCCCCGCCTCCAGACGGTCCCCGTCGAGAACATCGCCCGCGCGTGTTGAAGGGCGGAACCATCATCACGGGGTTCCAAAACTCGGAAATCAGCTGCTCTCTACGCAATCAGCACTCCAAGGGAGCCGAACTGAGGGTGCCACCAGACATTCAGATTCCAGAGCGCTTTCTGCTTTACGTGCCAGTTGATGGGATCGCCTAAAGGACTGTTGTTCGATGGCGCAAGAATGACCGCGTAGGCGTTGAATTCGAGGGTACCGAGCCAAAGCCGAAGTTCCATTACGGTTGAATCCGCTGCGAATAGCGCAGCTTTTGGCCCAGTTGGCCGGCCCTGTGGTATTCGACGTGACCGAGTGAGCCACGCCGTTTCTTATCGGGAAATAACGGAGCGCCATCGCTGATGTTACAGCGGCGAAACAGTGGCTTCAAAGCCATAGGCGAAAAGCGGCACTCGATAATTGAGGCTGACGCCAGGGCGCATGACGGGATGGCTGATGAACTCCCCAAGATGGGACGCTTTCGTCAGGAGGGTCGAAATTCATCAACCATTTTTCGACCTCTCTATTGTGAACCAAACCGAAGCAGTTTAGTTATACAGACGGGCCTGGCCCACGAGATCGCCTTTGCGGTCGCCCAAAAGCCTCTGCGGAAACGCTGGGGCTTTTTGAGTATCTAAGCCCTTCGTTCGACCTTCTCGAAGCAACTGTATTTCGACGCGAGCATGTGCCAATCCTCTGGCTTGAGGTGGCATTCTATCAGCTTGCCATCCTCAATCAGTCGCCTGTAGGGTCGATTGGATGCGTGATAGCCACCCATGCAGATTGGCCACAGAAAGAGGTCAGCCAATTGGGCCATGGGTGAGGTTTTCGCCTTCGTCTGAAATTCATAGAGCGTTTCGGCAAACTCTGCGGCGGTAAGGGGTGCATATTTGCCTGAGTTGTCCTTGGCGAAGGGCTGACCCTCCGCTCTCAAAGCATCATAGTATGACTTCAGCAGCCGGTCCTCCGTCTTATTACACCGCTCAGCAAAAACCCTCAGGCGTAATTCTTTGCTGCGAGCGAACTTGGCTGCACGCTCAACGACAACGCTGAACGCGGTTCGACATAGTAGCCAAGGCTGCTTCTGATACATTTCCAGATAGCGAGCGTTGTAACCGGGGCGATCAATCGTGCAGGCGATGCCGATGACTGGCGCATCGCGCATCATCACATAAAGCTCCTCGTAGAAACGCCCCCTATCTCCCGCAGACAGTCCGCGTATCCATCCAAAGCCTTCATTTTGTGACCGGATTTCAGAGGAGTGCAGTGGGGCGGTTATGGGCCATCTTTCACAAAAATCCTGATGAATCTTCCTTGCTGCGTTTTCTTCGTCGCTGCGGGTCAGGATGCCTCCTAAGGCAAACCAGTCGTAACCATGTTCAGGTTTCTTGCCAGGGTCACGGGTTGGGTGCTTCGTTCCAGAGTCATCCAAATACAAATTAAGCGTCTGGGGCATTGATGCTGCGGGCACTTTCCGATTCGAGAGGACGAAGTAGGCGCCCTTATGCGTCGGCGGTCAACGGGCCGGAGCTGTCCCGTCCCCGAGTTGGCAGTTTAAACCGAAATCACGCTTGGTGATGCCCTGGGGGTGCCCGCCAGGGCCTGCGGCGGTATCGCGCTAGGGGCCTAAGCCCCTAACTATCTGATGATGTTAGAGAATTTTTGGTGGAGCCAATCGGAATCGAACCGACGACCTCTTGAATGCCATTCAAGCGCTCTCCCAACTGAGCTATGGCCCCACTCCCGGCAGTCAGCCGGCGCCGTTTCCGGCGAAGAGATCCGGCGCGGTTGGGCACCGCGCCGTCGTTTAGTGCTGGCGGCTTCTAGCGCCGCCTTCGGTCAAGATCAAGCCTTGAAAAGCCGCTTTTTCGTCACAGGTCAAAATGGCCGGCAAACAATCGCGCCGGGGCCGAAATCAGACCTCGTCCTCGTCGTCGCCGACGCCGATCATATCGGAAACGTCGTCGTCCTCTTCCTCCTCGTCGGCAAGGAAGGTGTCATCGTCATCGTCACCGAGATCGACATCATCCTCGTCGTCGCCGAGATCGGGCAGATCGTCGCCGCCGCCCTTGGTCTCCTCGTCCGCATCTTCGAGCGAGACGATTTCGGCGCCTTCTTCCTCCTCGGAGTCGACTTCCTTGTCGGCGACGTCCTCATCGTCCTCGATCGCGGAAATCTTGCCTTCCTCGAAATAGGAGCGCGGATAGCTCTTGCCGGTGTAGGGCGAGACGATCGGGTCCTTGTTCAGATCGTAGAATTTCCGCCCCGTTTCGGGGTCGACACGTTTTGTGCCAAGTTCAGGTTTTGCCACAGCAAGCCTCGTCAAAAAAAGAATGGTCCCCTTAACCGCAGTTTTCCGCGCTGTCAAAGCCAAAAGCCGGCATCGCAAAACCTTGCATTCGAAGGCCCGCATGAGGGGATGACCATTGCGGCGTGCCGTGATACGAGACCGCCGCAACACGACGAATTGAGCCGGCCCGCCGGCGCCCGCATTTGGAACAGACAATGTCTCACGCTGCCGCCCCGAAGCCGGCTACGGCCCGCAAATCCCCTGCCCTTGCCGGCACGGCGCGGGTGCCCGGCGACAAGTCGATCTCGCACCGCTCCTTCATGTTCGGCGGCCTGGCTTCCGGCGAGACGCGCATCACCGGCCTGCTGGAAGGCGAGGACGTGATGCGCACGGGCGCGGCCATGAAGGCGATGGGCGCGCATATCGAAAAGACGGGCGCCGAATGGGTGATCCGCGGCACCGGCAACGGCGCGCTGCTCGAGCCGGAAGGCCCGCTCGATTTCGGCAATGCGGGCACCGGCTCGCGGCTTACCATGGGCCTGGTTGGCACCTATGACATGGAGACGACCTTTATCGGCGACGCCTCGCTCTCCGGCCGGCCGATGGGCCGGGTGCTGGAGCCGCTGCGCCAGATGGGCGTGCAGGTGCTGAAGGCGGCGCCTGGCGACCGCATGCCGATCACGCTACGCGGCCCCAAGCATGCCGCGCCGATAACCTATCGCGTGCCGATGGCCTCGGCACAGGTGAAGTCGGCGGTGCTGCTTGCCGGGCTCAACACGCCCGGCATCACCACCGTGATCGAGCCGGTGATGACGCGCGATCACACCGAAAAGATGCTGAAAGGCTTCGGCGCCAACCTGACCGTCGAGACCGACGAGCGCGGCGTGCGCCACATCTTCATCGAAGGCCAGGGCAAGCTCACGGGGCAGACCATCGCCGTGCCCGGCGACCCCTCCTCCGCCGGCTTCCCGCTGGTGGCGGCGCTCATCGTGCCGGGTTCCGATATCGTGATCGAGAACGTGCTGATGAACCCGACCCGCACCGGGTTGCTCCTGACATTGCAGGAAATGGGCGGCCGCATCGACATCCTCAACCCCCGCAATGCCGGCGGCGAGGACGTGGCGGACCTGCGCGTGCGCTCCTCCGACCTCAAAGGTGTCGTGGTGCCGCCGGAGCGGGCGCCGTCGATGATCGACGAATATCCGGTGCTGGCGGTTGCCGCTGTTTTCGCCGAAGGCGAGACGCTGATGCAGGGTCTGGAGGAATTGCGCGTCAAGGAATCCGACCGGTTGTCGGCGGTGGCCAACGGGCTGAAGCTCAACGGCGTCGACTGCAGCGAGGGCGAAGCCTCGCTTGCCGTGCGCGGCAAGCCCGGCGGCAAGGGCCTGGGCGCTCATCCCAACGGGCCGGACACGGCGGTGAAGACGCATCTCGACCACCGCATCGCCATGAGTTTCCTGGTGATGGGGCTGGCGACGGAAAAGCCGGTGACCATCGACGACGCCAACATGATCGCGACGAGCTTTCCGGAATTCATGGGGCTGATGAAGGGGCTCGGCGCCGAGATCGAGTGACGGGCGATGGGTTGGAGCCGAACCGAGATGCAGGCGGAACAGCACCCCGCTTTGTCCTGCGGGACATCTCCCCCGCAAGGGGGGAGATTGGCGGCTCCGGCGCTCCGCTCAATCCTGCAACATAGACAATTGGCGCAAGCGGCGATGACGGCTGATCTCCCCCCAAGCGGGGGAGATGTCCGGCAGGACAGAGGGGCGCGCGAAGGATCGCGGCGCTCATCTTGCTCATTGCGCCTATCGTTCGAGGCGAGCCAATGAGCACCCCCTTCACCATCGCAATCGACGGCCCCGCGGGCGCCGGCAAGGGCACACTCGCTCGCCGGCTCGCCGATCATTACCGCCTGAACCTGCTCGATACCGGCCTCACCTATCGCGCCGTCGCCCATAAGCTGCTCGAGCTCGGTCTGCCGCTCGACAATGTCTCGGCGGCGGAAACCGCGGCACGCCAGGTCGACCTTTCGAACCTCGACCGTACGGTGCTTTCGGCGCATGCGGTAGGCGAGGCCGCCTCAAAGGTCGCCGTCATTCCGTCGGTCCGGCGCATCCTGGTCGACAAGCAACGCGAGTTCGCCAAGGCGCCGCCAGGCGCGGTGCTCGACGGACGCGACATCGGCACGGTCGTGTGTCCCGACGCCGATATCAAGCTCTATGTCACAGCGAGCGCGGAAGTGCGGGCAAGGCGCCGGCTGGCCGAGATCGAAAGCATGGGCGGCAGCGCCGATTTTGCCACGATCCTCGCCGACATCGAGCGCCGCGACGAGCGCGATATGGGCCGTGCCGACTCCCCGCTCAAGCCGGCGGCGGACGCGCACTTGCTCGACACCAGCGACATGGCAATCGAGGCCGCGTTTCTGGCGGCCATGGCAATCGTCGACCGAGCCATGGGTGCGAAAGACCTCGCCTGAGCTTGGCTATCACGACCGGATCGTGCCTTCGATCGCATGTCTGCCTGACCTGCTCACGACGGCTACGAAAACCGCCGCGGTGACATAGGCAATCAAGGCGTAAAGCGCTGGCGGGATCGCCATTTCGGCATTGTTGAGCAGATATTCGCTAAGCGCCAGGGCTATGACGAACGCGGCGTTGTGGATGGCCGTTGCCATGGTGATGGCGACCGCCTGCCGCCTCTCCAGGCGCAGCAGCGACGGAACGGCGTAGCCGAGCGCCATGCTCACCACGTTGAACGCAAAGGCGGCAAAGCCGACAACAGGTCCCCAGGTCACGATGACCTGCCGCTGATCGACGACGGCAAAAATAACGACCGCCGCAAGAAAAAGCGTCGCCAGTAGCTTGACGGGCCCTTCCAGGCGCTCGGCCAAGGCCGTGTAGCGGTGCCGGACGGCAACTCCGATCGAGACCGGGACAAGCACAACGGCAAAGAACTGCAGGAATTTCTCGATCGGCAGCGGGATGACGTGCCCGGCGCCATAGAAATGCAGCAGCGAAAAATTGGTGATCAATGGCACCGACACCAGCGCCACCATTGAGCTGATCGCCGTCAGCGTCAGGCTGAGCGCCGTATCGCCCTTGGCAAGGTGGGTGAAGAGAACCGCGGACGGGGCGCCGGGACTGGCCGCGAGCAGCATCATGCCGACCGCCATCGCAGGCGGCAAAGCCGAAATCGACACGATGCCGAAGCAAAGGACGGGAAGAACCAGTATCTGCACGATAAAAGCCACCAGGAGGGCCTTCGGTCGCAGCACCACCTGCAAGAAGTCCTGGAGCTTGAGCGACAGGCCAAGCCCCAGCATGATGATGACGAGGGCAACCGGCAGGAAGATGTTGAAAGTGGCGCTTGACTGCATGGTGATGCTCCCCGTGACAATCCATGTCGGCAAAAAGAACTGCAACCGCGAACGCGTAATCGCAAAAACATTCGGGCGGAGCATGCGCACCGCCGCGACGCGCACTTGCCTGACACCGGCGAAGTGTCTATAGAGACCGCGTTTCTGGCGGCCATGGCTAACCATCAAAGACTGCTGGCCAAGAGAAACAAGGTCCGATGCGGGTTTTCCTCGTGTTTTCCGTTGCCGGAGGCGATGAAAATACCCATATCGGGCACGAACCAGCCTGCCAGCATTCTCTATGCGCCGGACTTGCCGCTTAAGCGGCCGAGGGCTCTTCAGCCCGGAACGCCGGCAGGCTCACGCAACGCTAACCCACGGCGCCCGCTTCGCTTGTTGTGCGAAGCATTCCAGGAGAAACAATGTCAGCTGCAAATCCCACTCGCGATGATTTCGCGAGCATGCTCGAAGAATCATTCACCGCCGGCCATTCCGGCGAGGGCCAGGTTGTCCGGGGCACGATCACCGCGATCGAAAAGGACATGGCCATCATCGATGTCGGCCTCAAGGTCGAAGGCCGCGTGCCGCTGAAGGAATTCGGCGCCAAGGGCAAGGATTCCTCCCTCAAGGTCGGCGACACCGTCGAGGTCTATGTCGAGCGCATCGAGAACGCGCTTGGCGAGGCCATGCTGTCGCGCGAGAAGGCCCGCCGCGAGGAGAGCTGGGTGCGCCTCGAAGAGAAGTTCACCAAGGGTGAGCGCGTCGAAGGCGTCATCTTCAACCAGGTCAAGGGCGGCTTCACCGTCGATCTCGACGGCGCCGTGGCGTTCCTGCCGCGCAGCCAGGTCGACATCCGTCCGATCCGCGACGTCTCGCCGCTGATGCACAACCCGCAGCCCTTCGAGATCCTCAAGATGGATCGCCGCCGCGGCAACATCGTGGTGTCGCGCCGCACCGTGCTCGAGGAGAGCCGCGCCGAACAGCGTTCGGAAATCGTGCAGAACCTCGAGGAGGGCCAGGTTGTCGAGGGCGTGGTCAAGAACATCACCGACTACGGTGCGTTCGTCGACCTCGGCGGCATCGACGGTCTGCTGCATGTCACCGACATGGCATGGCGCCGCGTCAACCATCCGACCGAGATCCTCAACATCGGCCAGACGGTCAAGGTGCAGATCATCCGCATCAACCAGGAAACCCATCGCATCTCGCTCGGCATGAAGCAGCTCGAGAGCGATCCGTGGTCGGATATCGGCACCAAGTTCCCGATCGGCAAGAAGATCAAGGGCACCGTCACCAACATCACCGACTACGGCGCGTTCGTCGAGCTGGAGCCGGGCATCGAGGGCCTCATCCACGTTTCGGAAATGTCGTGGACGAAGAAGAACGTGCATCCCGGCAAGATCCTGTCGACGACGCAGGAAGTCGACGTGGTGGTGCTCGAGGTCGATCCGGCCAAGCGCCGCATCTCGCTCGGTCTCAAGCAGACGCTGGAGAACCCGTGGGAAGCCTTCGCGCGCAACCATCCGGTCGGCAGCCAGGTCGAGGGCGAGGTCAAGAACAAGACCGAGTTCGGCCTGTTCATCGGCCTGGAAGGCGACGTGGACGGCATGGTGCACCTCTCCGACCTCGACTGGACACGTCCGGGCGAGCAGGTGATCGAAGAGTACAATCGCGGCGACATGGTCAAGGCGCAGGTGCTCGACGTCGACATCGAGAAGGAGCGCATCTCGCTCGGCATCAAGCAGCTGGCCCGCGACACGGTCGGCGAGGCGGCGAGCAGCGGCGAGCTGCGCAAGAACGCCGTCGTCACCTGCGAGGTCACCGCGGTGAAGGATGGTGGTCTGGAAGTGCGGCTGGTCGACAGCGGCCTCGATACCTTCATCAAGCGTTCGGACCTTTCCCGTGACCGCGACGAGCAGCGCCCCGAGCGCTTCACCGTCGGCCAGAAGGTCGACGCCCGCGTCATCGCCTTCGACAAGAAGACCCGCAAGCTGCAGGTTTCGATCAAGGCGCTGGAAATCGCCGAGGAGAAGGAAGCGGTCGCCCAGTACGGCTCGACCGACTCCGGCGCCTCGCTGGGAGACATCCTGGGCGCGGCGCTGAAGAAGCAGGGCAACTAAGCTCCTTCCTCTACCGAAAGCAAAAACCCCGCCGGAGCGATCCGGCGGGGTTTTTCATTGCACTTTGATCTGTGAGCTCAGGCTCGCCCGTAGAGCGGCACCAGCGTGCCGCTCATCGCCTGATTGGCGGGCGAGGCGAGATAGGCGATCGCCTCGGCGGCGGCCTCGAGGCTGACCCATTTGGTGAAATCGGCGTCGGGCATGTCGGCGCGGGTGGCGGGCGTGGCGAGCGTCGAGGGCGCGACCGCATTGACCAGGATGCCCTTGTGCTTCAGCTCCTCGGCCATCGCCTGCGTCATCGCGGCGACCGCCGCCTTGCTCGCGGCGTAGGCGACCATTCCGGCGCCGCGCCTGGGATCAAGCCCGGCGCGCGCGCTGACGTTGACGATGCGCCCCGCGGTGCCCGACGTCAGCATCGAGCGCACCGCGGCGCGGCTGCAAAGGAAGGTGGTCCGCGCATTGGTGTCCATCATCTCGGCAAAGGATGCCGTCTCGATCTTTTCGACCGGCGCCATGGTGAAACCGCCGGCAAGATGGATCGAAGCCCAAAGCTCCGGAACCTGATGGTAGAAGGCCTCGACCTTGGCGGAGTCCGACAGGTCGACATTGTGTGCCAGATGGACGCTGGCGTGAGCCGCGTAGGGAAAATGCGGCGGAGCCGCGGCATGCGCATTGGGCACGTGGCAAATCGCGCCCTGCTCCAGCAACCTGCCGACAACCGCGCCGCCGAGCGCCCCGGTGCCGCCCGTCACCACGACATGCCTGCCGTTAAGCGTTTCCGTCATATTTCGACTGCTCCTGTCGTATTCTTATGCTTATGCCGCCCCAGCCTCGAACGTCGCGCCTTTCGCGTCGTCACTCAATTGAAATATCGACATGGCAGGCGTCCCGTCTTTGCATGCGTCGACACGCAGCCGCGTGACGTGACGCGGGCCGCGTCTCGGCCCGATGGGACGCTCGCCAGGAGCCTCAATCGACGGTGATTTCTATAACCCGCGGCTTGCCGGCAGTTCGCGCGCGCTTCAGCGCACCGGCCAGGTCACCGACCCCTGTCAGCCGCTCGGCTTCGATGCCGTAGGCCTCGGCGAGCTTGCAGAAATCCGGCGGCGCCGGCGACACGCCGACCGGCTCGACGCCGACATCAAGCATCGAGGTCTCGATCTCGCGATAACCGCGATTGTTCCAGACGACGAAGATCACCGGCGCCTCGGCGTCGAGCGCCGCGCCGAGCTCCGGCAAGGTGAACTGGAAGCCGCCGTCGCCGGTGAGGCACACGACCGGCGCTTCGGGCACGGCAAGGGCGGCACCGATCGCCGCCGGCGGACCGTAGCCCAGCGCGCCGAAACCGGTCGCGGCATTGAACCAGCCAGCCGCACGGTCGTGGTCGTAATAGAGATTGGCGGCGTAGATCGGCTGCGTCGAGTCGCCGACGATGATGGCGCCGGGCAGCGCGCCGCGGATCGTCTCCACCGCGCGCAGTTGCGCCAGATAGTCTGGCCGCAGCTCCGCCAGCGCGGCCTCTCGCCCTGCGGCAGCGCGGGCTTCGCCGTCTTTCGCGGCGACATGAGCGGCGCCGAGTGCAGCCAGCAGGGCAGAAAGCGCCTCGGCACAATCGCCGTGGATGCCAACCGTCACCGGACGGCGCGCGAGCTGGTCGGCGCCGATATCGATGCGGATGAGGCTCGGCGGCAGCACGAAGCCGCCATCGCCGTAGCCGTCATAGTCGGTGGGGCCGAATTCGGTGCCGGCGGCGATCACCAGATCGGCATCCGCCATCAGCGCGCGCACCGCCTTGAGGCTGGGGCTTGCCGGCCCCAAG
>NZ_RZSV01000135.1:0-15683 GCF_004023205.1 Mesorhizobium sp. M1A.F.Ca.IN.020.03.2.1
TCGAAGGGCGCCCCTCCACCTTTCGCCAGGACTATGGGCGCGGCCTTGCCGGGGCGGCGGAGCCAAGAGTTTTTGCGCCAGAATTTTCTTATCCCGGCAGAGTTTTTGCGGGCGTCTTGGAGCCCGCGACAGGAGGCACCGGAAGGCGGATGCCACGGGAAAAGTCTGGAAAGCGCTTAGCCGAGCCTGCACAGCCGGCCACGATACGACGACCCGAGGCGACGCGGATCGCCGGCCTCAGCGTGCACGCATCGCTCGCCGGCGAGATCGGCCTCAGGATCGTGCGCGGCGACTATCCGCCCGGAACTGTCCTGCCCAACGAAGCCAAATGGTCGGAAACCTTCAATGTCAGCCGCTCGGCGGTGCGCGAGGCCATCAAGATGCTGATGGCCAAGAGCCTGCTCGCGTCCCGCCCCAAGATCGGCAGTTGGGTCGAGCCGAGGGAGCGCTGGAACCTGCTCGACCGCGACGTGCTCGCCTGGTACGCGACCTCGCCTGACCGCGAGGTGTTTCTCAGAACGGTGCAGGAGTTCCGCCATATCATCGAGCCTGAGGCGGCCGCCTTCGCGGCGCTGCGGCGCTCCGACGAGCAGATGGTCGAAATCAGCCAAGCGTGCCGCGAAATGGGGGAGGCGGCGCATATCCAGGAGCGCACGCGCGCCGATACGCGGTTCCATCTCGCCATCCTGCGCGCCTCGGGCAATGAGCTGCTGGTGCCGCTAGGCGTACTGATCGAATCGGCGCTCGATCATCTCTTCATCTTCGTCACGCGCGAGCACAGCGACCAGCGGCGGGCCCAGTCCCTGCACGAGGCGATCGAGCGAAACATCCGCCTGCAGCGCCCGGCCGCGGCGAGAAGCGCGGTGCACAGGCTTCTCGCCAATACCGACGAGGTGATCGAGCTCTCGAGACGCTGACAGGCTTGGCCGCGGCTTTCAGATCGTCTGCTTTTTGCCGCCCTTCGACGGCATCAGGTCGACGCCGTTGAGCTTGCCGATATGGGTGGCCAGCATCGGCACATACTGCTCGGCCGGCCCCGCCGCGAAGGCGGTCGCGAACGAATTCTTGGTGGCGTTGCCAAGCGGATTGGCGATGCCGGCAGCGCCGGCCATCGATTCCAGATAGGTCAAATCCTTGAAGGCATTGGCGATGGAGAATTTGTGGGCGTCGCGGTCGCCTTCCAGCGTCCAGCGCATGAAGGTCTGGTAGAAGCCGCAATCCATGCGGCCGTTGCGGATCACGCTGTCGAAGCGGGGCGGCGAGATGCCGACCTTCTGCGCCAGCGCCAAGGCTTCCGAATAGATCGCCGCGTAGCCGAGCGAGATGAAGTTGTTGAGCAGCTTCATGCGGTGGCCGTCGCCGGTGTCACCGATATGGACGATGCGGCCGGCCCAGGTTTCGATCACCGGCTTCAACCGTGCGAACACCGCGTCGGGCGCGCCGACCATGGCGTCGAGCGTGCCTTCCCAGGCCTCCTTCGGCGTGCGGCTGAGCGGCGCGTCGACATAGTCGACGCCGAGCGCCCTGAGTTCGGCGGCCAGCGCGACGGTGGAGACGGGGTCGGATGTCGAGCAATCGACGACCACGCAGCCTTGCTTCAGACCTTCCTTCAGCCCGCCGGGGCCGCGGATGATCGCCTCGACCTCACGCGAGCCGGTGACGCAGATGAAGACGATGTCGGAGGCCGCTGCCACTTCTTTGGACGTGGCCACTTCCTTTGCGCCGCGGCCGAGCAGGTCATCCGCCGGCTTGCGGTTCTTGCGGCCGAGGAAGGTGAGCGGATAGCCCTTGTCGACGATGTTCTTGGCGATGCCATGCCCCATCAGGCCGAGGCCGATGAAACCGATGTTTTCGCGGGCAGCGGTGGTGGTCATGTCGTTTCGTCCCTGTCTTTCCTGATGGTCGGCGCCGGCGCGACCGGCCGGCGAGCTTTGCTGGAGAAGGTTTTCGCGGATCGCGGTTGGCAGGCCGTTGCTGGATGCCATATTGTCTGACAATACACACAATCCGCGAGAAATGTGGAGAGCAAAATGACGAAGCGCATCATGTTCACCGGCGGCAGCGGCAAGGCCGGCCGCCATGTCGTGCAGTATCTGGTCGAGCATGGCTGCCAGGTGCTCAACATCGACACCAAGCCGCTCGACAACCCGAAGGTGCGCACGCTGATCACCGACATTACCGACAGCGGCCAGGTGTTCAACGCGCTGTCGAGCTATGCCGGGCTGCATGAATTCGATCCATCGCTGCGCGCACAGCCGGTCGACGCCGTGGTGCATTTTGCCGCCATCCCGCGGATCATGATCACCCCGGACAACGAGGTGTTCCGCATCAACGCGATGGGCACCTACAACGTCATCGAAGCGGCGGTGAAACTCGGCATCCGCAAGGTGATCATCGCCTCCAGCGAGACGACCTATGGCCTGGTCTTCGCCAACGAGCCGCGCAACCCGACGCATTTCCCGCTGGACGAGGACTATGACGTCGATCCGATGGACAGCTACGCCCTGTCCAAGATCGTCAACGAAAAGACAGCGCGCGCCTTCGCGCTGCGCAGCGGTTTCGACATCTATGCGCTGCGCATCGGCAACGTCATCGAGCCGCATGAATATGCGCTGTTCCCGAAATGGTTTGCCGATCCCGGTTTCCGCAAGCGCATTGCCTGGAGCTATATCGACGCCCGCGATCTCGGCCAGATCGCCTTGCGCGCCATCGAGAAGGATGGGCTGGGCTACCAGGTGTTCAACGCTGCCAATGACGAGACCTCGTCCGATCTGCCGACGGCCGAGCTCCTGAAGCGTTTCTATCCAGGCGTGCCGGTGAAAGCCGAGCTCGGTGAATTCGAGACGCTGCTGTCCAACCGCAAGGCGCGGGACGTGCTCGGCTTCCGCCCCGAACACAGCTGGCGCAAATACGTCAAAACAGCGTGAGGGCCGACAAACATAGGTTGAGCTGTGCACAGCGCGGCGTCTGGCGGCAAAGCCGGCCTTGCCGCGCTTGACAGCTTCTGAAAACCGGACTTTCTGGGCATATGCGGGACGCAAAGCCGAACAACGAAAAAAGGCCGACGAAAGCGGCATCCGCCGAGCGTATGGCTGGCGTTCGCCGGCCGGACGCGCCGCGCATCCCTGGCGCCAGCGTGCATACCTCGCTGGCCAGCGAAATCGGCCTTCGGATCGTGCGCGGCGACTACCCGCCGGGCACCATCCTGCCCAACGAGGCCAAATGGTCGGAGACTTTCGACGTCAGCCGCTCGGCGGTGCGCGAGGCGATCAAGATGCTGATGGCCAAGAGCCTTCTGGCATCACGTCCGAAAATCGGCAGCTGGGTTGAGCCGAAGGAGCGCTGGAACCTGCTCGACCGCGACGTGCTCTCCTGGTACGCGACGTCGCCGGACCGTGAAGTCTTCCTGAAGACGGTGCAGGAATTCCGCCACATCATCGAGCCCGAGGCGACGGCTTTTGCCGCAATGCGGCGCACCGATGAGCAGATGGCCGAGATCAGCCAGGCCTGCCGCGAGATGGGCGAGGCGACCAATCTGCAGGAGCGGACGCGCGCCGACACCCGCTTCCACCTGGCCATTCTCAGGGCCTCCGGCAACGATCTCCTGGTGCCCCTGGGCGTCCTGATCGAATCCGCCTTCAATCATCTCTTCGCCTATACGACACGCGAGCTGGACGACCTGCAGCACGCCCAGAAACTGCACGAAGCGATCGAGAGGAACATCCGGCTGCAGCGGCCGGATGCTGCGCGCAACGCCGTGCGCAAGCTGCTCGCGAATACCGACGACGTCATCCGCTCGCGCTAAGGCCTACCGATACCCGGGTGAGGCCCGGTCCGACCTCGACAAGTCCTTAGTCTTCCTTCTCGCGCCCGAAAGCGACGCGCAACTCGTCCTTGGCCTTTTCCAGAACTCGCTTGCGCTTCTCCGGCAGGTTCCTGCCGGCGCGGTTGATGTAGAAATTCAGCATCGACATCGCGGATCGGAACGGCTCAGCCTTGCGGCGATGGCTGTGCTCAGCCGAGCGCTTCAGCGAGGTGGCGATCCTCTTGGCATCGTCGGATTCGAAAATGTGCTCCTCGAGATCCAGCGCATCGCTGTGCGCGGTCACTTCGGCCGACCATTTTTTCCTGGCGGTCATGGCGAACCTCCTTCCTGGGGCACAACTCCCCTTGGGCACAACGCTCTCTTGGGGCAAAAACTCTGGGCGGCATGGCCGGTTCCCGATTTCTGGAGCCACGGATTTGTCCCTTGTGGCGCTGCTCGGCACCGGGAATCGCCGATACTTGGGGTGGAAACCGCCCGATCACCAACAAGCGCGGACAGGAAAGGTGTGACGACAACCGTCTCCAGCCGGGCAGATGGCCCCAGCATCGACAGCGCCTATGCATGGGTACGGCTCGGCGTCTCGATGCTTTTGTCGACGATCGGCGGCGCCGGCATGTGGGCGGTGGTCGTCGTTCTGCCCGCCGTGCAGGCCGAATTCGGCGTCGACAGGGCCGCGGCTTCAATGCCTTATACCGCGACCATGGTCGGCTTCGCCGCCGGCAATATGCTGGTCGGACGCGCCATCGACCGCATGGGTTACTGGATCCCGGCGCTCGTCTCTGCGATTGCGCTCGGCGCGGGCTTCCTGCTCGCCTCGCTGACCAGCTCGATCGTTGCGTTCAGCCTTGTCCAGGGGCTTCTGATCGGACTCGGCACATCGGCGATCTTCGGCCCGTTGATCGCCGACATCTCGCACTGGTTCGACCGGCGCCGCGGGGTCGCGGTGACCGCGGCCGCATCCGGCAGCTATCTTGCCGGAGCAGTCTGGCCGACGGTGATGCCCTATGTCATGCAAGGCGAAGGCTGGCGGTTCACCTATGCCGCGATCGGCATGTTCTGCCTCGCTACCATGGTGCCGCTGGTGCTGATGCTGCGCCGCGGCGCGCCGCGCGAAGCCACCCATGGCTCGCCGGGAAGCCGGCCGACGCAGCCAATCTCGCTGTCGCCGGCGGCGTTGCAGATGCTGCTGGTGATTGCCGGCTTCGGCTGCTGCATGGCGATGTCGATGCCGCAAGTGCATATCGTCGCCTATTGCATGGATCTCGGCTACGGCGTCGCGCGCGGCGCCGACATGTTGTCGATCATGCTGGCGGCGGGCGTTGTCAGCCGCATTGGCTCAGGTTTCCTCGCCGATCGCATCGGCGCGGTGAAAACCTTGATCATCGGTTCGGCGCTGCAATGCTTGTCGCTGCTGTTCTATATTCCCTTCGACGGGCTGGCTTCGCTTTATGTGGTGTCGCTGGTGTTCGGCCTCTCGCAAGGCGGCATCGTTCCCTGCTATGCGATCATCGTGCGCGACTACATGCCGGCCAAAGAAGCCGGCCAGCGCGTCGGCATCGTCCTGATGGCGACGATCTTCGGCATGGCCGTCGGCGGCTGGATGTCGGGCTGGATCTACGATCTAACCGGCTCCTATGCCGCCGCCTTCCTCAACGGCATCGCCTGGAACCTGGTCAATCTCGCGGCGATTTTGCTGCTTATGTGGAAGGCGAGGCGAGGCGCGGAAGCGCCGGCCTGATTTCCGCCGGCAACCCTGGCCATTGCAAGCTTGTCTACCGGCGCAAAGGTAGGGGTCAGGTGATACTCGTCCGTGCTCTTTCGTATGGCGTCGCGCCCGAATACTGGGTGCAGCAGGCTATTTACTTGGAAAGGCTTTGGGCGGAATATTGCGAAAGTGGGAGGAAGCAGTCGGAAAATCTCCTGAATAAATGCGCTCGAACGGCTTCCGCCCGTTGAATGCAAGGGAGGATAATCATGAGACGTACTTTCCCGCTCGCGGCATCCGCCGCGGCGTTGTTGCTCGGCGTGCCCTCCGCCTTCGCGCAGTCCGGCGGCGTCGAGAAAGCAGTCGGCGGCTACAGCTTCGAGGAAGCCGCAAAGGAAGCCCCCACCACCAAGGATTTCCATTCGGCCGATGGCCATCTCACCTTCGCCATCGTCACACATACGGCCGGCAACGGCTTCTTCGATCCAGTCTATGTCGGCGCAACCGCCGCCGGCAATCTGATCGGCGCCAAGATACTGCTGCTCGGCTCGGAATCTCCGACCGACGACCCGGCCCGCGAGATCGAAATCCTGAATCAGATCGTGCAGGATCCGACGATCGACGGGCTGATCATGACAACGCCCCAGGTCGGCGCCTATAACGACATCGTCAAGGCTGCCGCGGCCAAGGGCATACCGGTAGCAACGACCAATTCCTTCGACGGCACGATCCTCGACCGCAGCGGCATCAGCCACACCGGTCAGGACGCCTCCGCCGCGGCGATCGCCGGCGAGGCACTCGTCAAGTGCCTGGCGGACAAGGGTATCGAGAAGGGCTCGATCGTTCTGCCGTCATCGACCGCGATGGGCAACATCGAGGTGAACAATCGCGTCACCGCGGCCTTCAACGCGATCGTCAAAGGCCTGAAGGATGCCGGCAAGCTCGAGGCCTTCAAGGTCGACGCAGGTCCCGAGAACACCGGCATCGACACCAATCCGAACGATCCGGTGAACGGTATCGTGACGCTGTTCGAGTCGCGCGGTGACGTTGTCGGCGCCTTCGCCGGCAACAACGTGTTCACGCCAGCGCTGGCCAAGGCCGTCGCCCAAACCGGAAAGACCGGCAAGATCTGCGCCTATGGGTTCGACCTCGGTCCGGCGCAGCAGGATGCGTTGAAGAGCGGCGACCTGACCGGCGCGCTCGGGCAGCAGCCCTTCCTGCAGGGCTTCTATCCGGTCATGCAACTCTATCTGCAGATCGATCGCGGCATCGCGGCCGCCAATCTCGACACGCGCGCCCAACTCGTGACGCAGGAGACCGTTGGAAAGGTCGGCAAGCGTTTCGAGAACTGAATGTCAAAGCGCCACTGAACCCGGCGCGGGAGGGCTGGTATCCTCCCGCGCGTTTCGACCATCGGAACCCCTTATCAAAGAATGCCCGCTGAAGCTCTCGTTCGTCGCCTTCCATCCCAGCTCGTCGGCGGCTGGGAAATGGGATTGCTCGCCCTGCTGGCGCTGATCTATCTCGCCGGCGCTGCCGTCAATCCGGCGTTCTTCGGCTCGCCGGAGGCGTTCCATGCACTGCTTCGCGATACCTCGCGGGTCGCCATCATCGCCGTCGGAATGACCTTCGTCATCATCAACAAGGACCTCGACCTTTCGGTCGGTTCCATCTACGGCCTGGTGGCCGTCGTTTTTGCGAGGCTGTTCGCGCCAAGCTTCGCCGATCTCGGCATCGTCACGTCGGTGACCGTCTGCGTCCTTCTTGGCATGGTGATCGGCCTCGTCAACGGCGTGCTCGTTACCATCCTAAAAGTGCCGTCGTTCATCGCCACCTTGACCACGCTTCTGATCGGCCGCGGCTTCGTCCTCGCCCTGACGCACGGTCAGGCGATCTACTATCCAGGCAAAGCGAAGGAGGCCCCGCTCTTCTTCCATCTCGGCGAGACGAACGTCTTCGGCTTCAACAACCAGATCGCAATCTTCGCGGTCGTTGCCGTGATCGGCGCCTACGTGCTCGCCAACACTCGCTGGGGCTACGAAACCTTTGCGACGGGCGGCAACGAGCAGGCAGCAGTCTATGCTGGCATACCGACGAACTGGGTGCGGATCCGTGCCTATCTGCTCTCGTCGCTCTGCGCCGCTGTTGCCGGCCTCCTGTCGGCCGCTCAGGACAAGGGCGTGACCCCGCTTTACGGCGTCAGCGGCGAACTGACCGTCATCGCCGCGGTGATCATCGGCGGCGCTTCCATTCTCGGCGGTCGCGGCCGCGTCGCCGGGTCCTGCCTCGGCGCCACGCTGGTCGTTCTGCTCGACAAGGTGCTGCGCGAGGGTTTGCCGATCACGCGCACCATCAAGATCGGCGAGGAGGAGGTGACGGTCAACGCCGTCTACTCCCTGCCAGTGGGCGCGGTTCCGGTCTTCCTCGGACTGCTGCTTGTCATCGCCGTGCTGATCGAACCCTATCTCATCCGCCGCCAGGTCGCGGCGCGCCTCTGGGCATGGCTGCGCGGCAGGCCGCCGCCCCCGGCCTTCGAGATCGGCGGGGTCGCGCTCGAGGGCGTGGTGACCAAGGGCGCGATGGCGACCGACATCGCACTGTCGGCAACGGGGTTCGGCAAGTTCCTCGCCCGGCGCGATGCCCTCGCCGTCATCCTGACAGTGGTGCTGTGGCTCACGGGCCTTTTCCTCAGGCCGGATTACTGGTGGAACCTGTCCAACACTTTCGCGATCCTGCTCAACTATACGGAACTGGCGCTGATCACGGTCGGGCTTACCTACGTCATCGCGGCCGGCGATATCGACCTCTCCGTCGGAGCCGTCCTGGCGCTCGCCGGCAGCGCGGCGGCCTATTTCCTGAAGGTCCTGGGCGCCGACCCCGTCACCGCTGTCGCGATGGGCCTCCTTGCGGGAATGCTTGCCGGCCTCGTCAACGCTGTCGTCGCCGTTGGCTTGAAACTGCCGGCCTTCATCGCAACGCTTGGCATGTTCTACATCGCCCGCGGCCTCGCGGCCTGGTTCGTCGCCGGGCAGCAGCTTACCGGCTGGCCGGAGGGCTACAATTTGCTCGGCCGCAAGGTGAATGACATCCTCCTTTACTTCAGCATCGTGCTTCCGGATGGCATCCTCAGAACACTGGCCGAGGTGGTCAGCGTGCAGACGGTCTGGATGATCTTCGTCGCCGGGATTGCCGGTGTCGTGCTCGCCTACACGCCGTTCGGGCAAAAGGTCTATGCAACCGGCGGCAACATCCGCGCCGCCGCCTATGCCGGCATCAACACCAACCGGGCGCGCTTCATCTCGCTCATGCTGGCGGCGTTCTGCGCGACGATGGCCGGGATCATCAACGTCGCCTATTTCCGAAGCTTCAACCCCGTTGCAGGCCAGTTCCGCGAACTCGACGCCATCGCGTCGGTGATAATCGGCGGCGGGTCGATCTTCGGCGGCTACGGCACCATGCTGGGTTCTCTGGCCGGTGCAGCCGTGATCACACTCGTTAGGGCCCTCCTGCAGCTCAATGTCCAGGGCTTCAGCATGCCGCAGCATTGGATCAATGTCTTCATCGGCGTCATCCTCATTGTCGCGGTGCTGATCGACATCTGGGTGCGCCAGGCCAATATCTTCGGTCGCCTGCGAGCCCGCCTCGCGCGAGGCGCACGAACCCGGGAAACCATTCATGCCTGATGCTGCGTTGCCTCAACCGATCGTGGAAATGCGAAGCATCGAAAAAGCCTTCGGTGCCGTTCAGGCGCTTCGGAAAGTCGATCTAGTGCTCTATCCCGGAGAGATCCTTGGACTGGTCGGCGACAACTCGGCCGGCAAGTCGACGCTCATGAAGATCCTGACCGGCGCCTATCAGCGCGACGCCGGCGAAATCCTCGTCGCCGGTCAACCGGTGCACTTCAAGAGTCCGCATGAGAGCCGCGATGCGGGCATCGAGATGATCTACCAGGATTTCGCTCTTTGCGGAAACATGGATGTCGGCCAGAACATCTTTCTCGGCCGCTGGCCGCGCAAAGGCCCTTTCGTCAATCGCCGCAAGATGTACGCGGAAGCCGATAGCGTGCTGAAGCGGCTCAAGGTGGACGTGAACTCCGTTTTCCAGAAGGTCGAGAGCCTGTCGGGCGGTCGCCAGCAATCCGTGGCGATCGCCCGCGCGATTTCGTTCGAGCCACGCGTCGTGATCCTCGACGAACCGACCGCCAATCTCTCGGTGATGGCGACCGCGCGGCTCCTCGAGACCATGCTGGAACTGAAAAGACAGGGTGTTGCCCAGATCATCATCTCGCATCGGCTGGTCGACATTTTCGCCGTAGGCGACCGTGTCATGGTACTCAAGCGCGGCGAGAATGTCGGCGACCGTCATGTCAGGAACACCGACGAGCACGAGGTCCTTGAGATCATCGTCTCCGGCACGCGGGAGCAGGCGCTTACGGCCGATCAGGCGAGGGCGGTCTGACGACCGAGGCATTGACCTGGGGGGTTTATCGCCTCTGCCGGGGGTCGGCTGAACCAATATTCGTCGGCTTGACAACGGCCATGGCCTGCGCGACCCAACCGGAATGGGACGGGCTGCGAAACATGGTTGCTGTGGCTAAACTGTTGATCGTCAACTCGCCGCTGCGCTCCTTTCGTGCAAAAAGGACAAGGCGGTGACAAGGCCGCGCTCGCGGCGCGGCGGCGGCCGCCCGACCATCGCCGATGTGGCGCGCAAGGCGGGCGTCGGCGCCATCACCGTGTCGCGTGCGCTGCGCGAGCCTGGGCGGGTCTCGGAAGATCTGCGCCGGCAGATACAGGTCGCCGTCGACGAGCTCGGTTACATCCCGGACCCCAATGCGCGCGCATTGGCTTCGGCGCGCGCGGAGGTCTTCGGCGTGCTGGTGCCGTCGCTCACCAATAATGTCTTTGCCGAAGTGGTGCGCGGCATCTATGACAGTCTTTCGGACAGCCCTTTCCGCATCCAGATGGGCAATACCCACTATTCGGGCCTGGAAGAGGAGCGGCTGCTGCAGCTGTTCGCCTCGCAGCGCCCGGCGGCGCTTATCGTCGCCGGCATCGACCAGACGCCGCAGTCGCGAAAGCTGCTGGAGACGGCCGGCTGCCCGGTGGTGCAAGTGATGGAAACCGGACACGATCCGGTCGATATGCTGGTCGGCTTCTCGCATTTCGACGGTGGCCGCGCTGCCACCGAGCACCTGATCGAGGCAGGTTATCGGCGCATCGGTTTCATCGGCGCGCGCATGGACCCGCGCTCGCAGCGGCGCCTTGCCGGCTATCGCGCGGCCATGGAGTCGGCCGGCCTGTTCGATCCCCGCCTGGTCACCACCACGCCGCTACTGTCCAGCGTGACGCTCGGCCGCGAGCTTTTGCGCGATGCTCTGGCCAAGATGCCGTCGCTCGACGGCGTCTTCTGCAACAATGACGATATCGCGCTGGGGGTCTTGTTCGAATGTCGCCGCGCCGCCATCGCGGTACCTAAGGCCATCGGCA
Organism: Mesorhizobium sp. M1A.F.Ca.IN.020.03.2.1; assembly: GCF_004023205.1. Lineage (NCBI taxonomy): Bacteria > Pseudomonadati > Pseudomonadota > Alphaproteobacteria > Hyphomicrobiales > Phyllobacteriaceae > Mesorhizobium > Mesorhizobium sp. M1A.F.Ca.IN.020.03.2.1. The sequence goes on from NZ_RZSV01000135.1 coordinate 11,021, forward strand.
TCGTCGGCTTCAACGACCTCGACATGATGCAGGCGGCGTTCCCGTCGGTCACCAGCGTTCGCACGCATCGTTATGAAATCGGACGGCAGGCAGTGGCGATGGCGCTGGCGGCGATTGCGGGCCGGAGGCCCCAGCAGAGGGTTGTCGATCTCGGTTTCGAGCTCATTCGCCGCGAGAGCACCGCACGTTGAAACACGCAAAGACGACTGTGCAAATGCCGGTTTACTACCTTGCATGGTAGCGCTACCATCTTCTGCGTCGAGCAATAAGATGGCAGACGCGAGGCGCTGTTTATTATACATAAGCAAACAGTCCGTGCTTGTTTATTATGTATAATATGATAGTTTGCTGAATTGCCCTCAGGCGAGGCAAGAGGAGGCAGCGGGCGGCAAAGGTCGGCCGGCAGGCGATTGGATGCGGCAGGAGGTGCCGGCCAAGACGCCAGGACTTAATCAACAAGCAGAACTGCAACTGGGAGGAATACTGATGATCAAGTCACTTGTTGGCGGTGTGGTTGCCGCCACTGCATTTGTCATGCTGAGCTCGTCGGCGATCGCCGATCCGGAAATCGTCAAAGGGCCCTCGGCCGAGCCCGACTGCTTCGCGCCCTGGGCGGCCGACACACAATTCTTCAAATATCCGAAGAAGGAAGGGCCCTATCGTATCGCGCTCGCGAACGGCTATATCGCCAATACCTGGCGCATCCAGATGATCCAGACGGCCAAAGCCTATGCCGCGCAGCCGGACGTCGCCAAGAAGCTGAAGGAATTCAAGGTGGTATCGACCGGCGAGGATGTGCCGGCGCAGATCTCGGCGATCAATAACTTCATCGACTCCGGCTTCGACGCGATCGTCGTCAACGCCCAGAACCCGACCGCGTTCGGGCCCGTGATCAAGCGCGCCAAGGAAGCCGGTGTCATCCTGGTTGCCTTCGACAACATCCTCGACACCAAGGACGCCATCAACGTCAATGTCGACCAGAAGGGGCTCGGCGAATTGTGGGGCAAATGGCTGGTCTCGCACGTTCCGAACGGCGGCAAAGTGCTTGAGGTGCGCGGTGTCGCGGGTACCTCCGTCGATACCGACCGGCACAATGGCATTCACGAGGTTCTCAACGCGTCGGGCAAGAAATGGGATGTCACCGAAGTCGTCGGCAAGTGGGACGACGGCGTGGCGCAGAAAGCCACGGCCGACGCGATCGCCACCAGCGGACCGTTCGACGGCATCACAGGGCAAGGCGGCGATACCGGCATCGTGCAGGCGATGATCGACGCCAAGCATCCGTTCGTGCCGTTCGGCGGCGAGACGGAAAACGGCTTCCGCAAATTCTGCGCGGCGCATGCGGCGGACGGGCTGAAATGTTCGTCGGCCGGTACCGGCCCGGCGCAGGTTGCCGTTGCCATCAAGACGGCGATTGCCGCGCTCGAAGGCAATGTCGTGCCGCAGTCGGTCAAGCTGCCTTTGGCCATCGTCGAGGATCCGAACTTCAAGGCAGGGCAGGACTACTTCCCCGATCAGTCCGACAATTTCTTCGTCGGCAATTCCTTCCCGACCTGCGGCATCAATTTCACCGCGCAGGAAATCATGGGCCAGACCAAGGAAAACAAATAGTCTGACGGACCGGCGTCGCGGAAGCCGCGGCGCCGGCCGCTTGATGCCAATCACGAACTGGCCTGGGGAGGGCTGATGAACGGCGCGGCTCCGCTCTTCCGCATGGAAGGCATATCCAAGCGCTATGGCGGCGTGCGCGCCCTGGAAAAGGCCGATCTCACCGTCACGGCCGGCAGCATCCACGCCATTCTCGGTGAGAACGGCGCCGGCAAATCGACTTTGATCAAGGTCATGGCCGGTGTCGTCGCGCCGGATGAAGGTACCATGACCCTGGACGGCCGCGAGGTGACATTTGCTTCGCCCGCCGCGGCAAACCAGGCCGGCATCGTCTGCATCTTCCAGGAGCTGTCGCTCATTCCGGAGCTGAGCGTAGCCGACAACATCGTCATATCGGACCCGCCGAAACGCTTCGGCATGATCGACCGCAAGGCGCAACGGCGCCTCGCGGAACAGGCGCTTGCCCGCGCGGGTGCCTCCGATATTCACCCCCTGGCGCTGATCAAGGACCTGCCGCTCTCGCGCCGACAGATGGTCGAGATCGCCAAGGCGTTGGCCAGGAAGCCGCGCATCCTGATCCTCGACGAAGCGACGTCGGCGCTGACCGCCGCCGATGTCGCGAAGGTCTTCGAGGTGCTGAAGCGGTTGCGCCAGGAAGGGCTGGCGCTGCTTTACATCTCCCACCGAATGAACGAGATCTCCGAGCTTGCCGACCAGTGCACGGTGTTTCGCAATGGCCGCAATGTCGCCAGCTATCCGGCCGGGTCGAAGAGCGACAACGAAGTCGTGGAACTGATGATCGGCCGGGAATACAGCCACATCTTTCCGCCGAAGCCGCCCGGGCCCCAGACGGTTGCAGCTTCTGTGCTGGAGGCGCGCAACCTGTCCTGGAGCGATAGGCTGGACAATATCTCGCTCTCGGTTGCGGCCGGCGAGGTCGTAGGATTGGGCGGGCTCGACGGCCAGGGTCAGCGTGAGCTGCTGCTGGCGTTCTTCGGCGTTCTGCGAGGTCTTTCCGGGCAGATCCTGGTCGACGGCAAGAAGGTTTCGATTGCCAGCCCGGCAGCCGCCAGCGATGACCGTATCGGCATGGCGCTGATCCCGGAAGACCGCAAGACGGAAGGGCTGATGCTGCCGATGACGGTGCGCGAGAACCTTTCCTTCGCAGCACTAGACAGGCTGTCCAAGGCCAGCGTCATCGACCGTGCCGCCGAGCAGCGGCTGATCGATGACATGGTTGAATTACTGGCCATCAAGACGGCGGGGCTCGATATCCCTGTCGGGGCGCTGTCCGGCGGCAACCAGCAGAAGGTGGTGATCGCCAAATGGCTGATGCGGCAGCCGCGCATCATTCTGCTCAACGATCCGACGCGCGGCATCGATGTCGGCACCAAGCAGGAGCTCTATCAGCTGATGCGTAAGCTCGCCGACGCCGGCGCCGCGATATTGTTTTATTCGACCGACTATGACGAGCTGATCGGCTGCTGCGACCGCGTGCTCGTGCTTTATGACGGCGCCATCAAGCGCGAGCTGGTTGGCGCCGATATCACCGAGCACGCGCTGATCGCCAGCGCGCTGAATATCCACGGCGGCAGCGAGCGGGCAGAGCAAGGAGAGGGCGCGTGAAGGATTGGCGCTATTGGCTGGCCGAGCAGCGCGGGACGCTGCTGGCGTTCGCCATCTTCATCGTCATGTTCGCGATCTACAGCGGCAATCATCCAGCCGGCTTCACGGCCAATGTCGTGCAGACGGCGGCGAACAAGGGCGTTCTGCTTGCCTTCGTGGCGATGGCGCAAACGCTGGTTGTGATCACCGCCGGCATCGATCTCTCGGTCGGCATGATCTTCACGCTGACCAATTGCATGGCTTCCTGGCTCGTCATCGGCACGGGTCTCGAGACGGCGTTCGGATTGGTGGCTGTGCTTGGCACCGGGCTCGTCTGCGGGGCAATCAACGGCGCCATCGTGATCTACGGGCGCCTGCAGCCGATCGTCGCTACGATAGCCACGGGCGCCGTCTATTTCGGTCTCGCGCTGCTTTTGCGACCGGTTCCCGGCGGATCGGTCAACGAGGACGTCGCCGATTTCCTGACAGGGCGCTTCTTCGGCGTCGTGCCGGCAAGCCTGATGGCGCTGTTCGTCGTCGTGCTTGTCGTGTGGGTGCCGTTCCGCCGCTCCGAGCTCGGCCGCGCCGCTTACGCTGCGGGCTCGTCCGAAACGGCAGCCTATATGTCGGGTGTGCCGATCCGCAGGGGCAAGTTCCTTGCCTATACGCTGGCCGGACTGCTTGCCGCGATTGGCGGCCTGTTCCTCACCTTCTTTACCTATACGGGCGAGGCTGCCTATGCGAGCGGCAATGCCTACACGTTGTTCTCGATCGCGGCAGTTGTGCTCGGCGGCGTCTCGCTGTTCGGGGGCAAAGGCAGCGCTATTGGCGCGATCTTCGGAGCGCTCGCCTTCCGCACCATCGGCGACCTGCTGTTCGTCTTCGATTTCGACCCGCTCTGGCAGCCGCTGTTCCAGGGCATCATCCTGTTGATCGCGGTCAGCCTCGGCGCCTTCGCGCTGTTTCGGGTGCGCAACCGGCTGGAGTGGTTCCTGTGAGCGAAACGACGCTTGGCGGCATCGCCAGCCGCATGCCGAAATTCATCCGCCGCGCCGATCCGGCGGTGGCGACCGCCTTTGCCTGCATCGTTATCCTGCTTCTGCTAGGTAGCCTCTATTCGCGCAGTTTTCTCTCGCCGGAATATCTCCTGCAGCAGCTGAAGGTCGCGTCATTCCTCGGCGTGATCGCCACCGGCATGATGCTGGTAATCCTGCTCGGCCAGATCGACCTTTCCGTGCCGTGGTCGGTGGCGACCGGCGCGATGATGGCCTGTGCCGCTGCAGCCTACGGTCCGGTCGGCGTCGCGCTCGCCATCCCGTTCGGCGTCCTGTGCGGGGTCGCGATCGGCATCGTCAACGGCGTCGGCGTGGCTTATTTGCGCATTCCCTCGATGATCATCACTCTAGCCACCAACGCCGTCCCGCAAGGGCTGCTGGTGGTCTATACGGGC
>NZ_RZSV01000136.1:0-15622 GCF_004023205.1 Mesorhizobium sp. M1A.F.Ca.IN.020.03.2.1
AGGCCGCTTCGACCGCATGATCAGCGATTTCCGCACCTCGGATGCGATCGTCGATTTCATCAATTCGGCCAGGATCGCCGAGCTGGCCGGACGCGGCGTGTCGACGCCCGATCTTTCGATCCGCATCAAGACCGGACCGATGGCGGTCCCGGCTCCCGACGCCGACAAGCTCGGCGACTACAAGGCCGCCGTCCGCAGCCATGTCGAGGCTTTCGCCAAGGACTACCGCGCCTATTTCGAGACCAACGACGCGCTGGATGACGTCAAGCGCACCATGCTCGACCCGATGCCGCGGCTGACATTGGTGCCGGGCCTCGGCATGTTCGGCCACGGCCGCACGCTGAAGGACGCGAAAATCGCCTCCGATGTCGGCGAGATGTGGATCGAGGCGGTGCGCGGCGCGGAAGCCATCGGCAACTTCCAGCCGCTCTCCAAGGCCGACCTCTTCCCGCTCGAATACTGGTCATTGGAGCAGGCCAAGCTCGCCTCGAACAAGCCGAAGCCGCTGACCGGCCAGGTGGCGTTGATCACCGGCGGCGCCGGGGCGATCGGCGCCGCGACGGCGAAGCTGTTCGCCGCAAACGGTGCGCATGCGGTCATCGTCGATCTCGATCCGGCCAAGGCCGCGGAAGCGGCAAAGGCGGCGGGTAACAATTCGATCGGGGTCGGCGCCGACATCACCAGCCCGGCCGAGGTGCGCGCCGCCTTCGACAAGGCGGTCGCGGTCTATGGCGGCGTCGACATCCTGGTCTCGAATGCAGGCGCGGCCTGGGAAGGCCGGATCGGCGAAATCGACGACGCGCTGCTGCGCAGGAGCTTCGAGCTCAACTTCTTCGCCCACCAGTCGGCGGCGCAGAACGCGGTGCGCATCATGCTCGAACAGGGCACGGGCGGCGTGCTGCTGTTCAACACCTCCAAGCAGGCGGTCAATCCCGGGCCGAAATTCGGCGCCTACGGCCTTCCCAAGGCGGCGACGCTGTTTTTGTCGCGCCAGTATGCCCTGGACTACGGCGCCTACGGCATCCGCTCGAACGCGGTCAACGCCGACCGCATCCGGTCCGGGCTTTTGACCGACGCCATGATTGCCAGCCGCTCGGGCGCGCGCGGTGTCTCGGAAAAGGAATACATGTCCGGCAATCTGCTCGGCCAGGAAGTGACGGCCGACGACGTGGCGCAAGCCTTCCTGCATCAGGCACTGGCCGAACGCACCACGGCCGACGTGACGACGGTGGACGGCGGCAATATTGCCGCGGCGCTGCGCTGAAGAAACAAGGAGATCTCCCTGAGCGGCCCGTCGCTTTCCCAGAACGACGGACCACTCTCTCCGTGTCGCGACCCAGGTCAGGACTGAAGCCCATTTCACGTCTGCTGGAAAACTGCTCCAACCGGTCAAAATCCGCGCAAATCTTTTGCTTATTGCTCGAACAGCTTTAAGGGGGTGCCTTGCCCCTCGCTTGCGGGACACAAAGCTGGAGCCGCTATGCAAACCAGGGAAGTGCCTTATTTCAGCCAGTGGGAATCGCCCGGCATGACTCTGCCGCTGTTGGCGGAGGGACCATCGGCTCTGCACCGCGACCCGCTGTGGCGCAATTCCGGAGCCGAAACGATTGAGGATTATGCACGCTGGGCCGTGAATGTCTGCGGCATGGCCTGCCTGAAGATGATCCTTGCCGCGCGCGGCGAAATTCATCCGACGCTTGAGCTCGCCCGCGCCTGCACGGCCTATGGCGGCTATGTCGTCAATGAAGGCGACGGTACGATCAAGGGGCTGATCTACGAGCCCTTCGTCCGGTTCGTGCGCGAACGTTTCGGCCTGTTCGCCGAGACGATGACGAATGTCGATGCGGCCACGGTGCCCGGTCTGCTTTGCAAGTGGCGCTACTTCATCGCCTCGGTTCATCCAGGCATCCGCTGGCCCGAGCGCGAGCCGCCGTCGAAAGGCGGGCATCTGGTACTGGTGACGGCCGCCTCGCCAGGCGAAATCCGCTTCCACAACCCTTCGGGACACGTCAGGCAGAGCCAGGCGGACGTCACGCTACCGCTCGCCAGTTTCGACCGCTTTTTGCCCGGCGCGGCATCGCCGTCGGTTTCTGATCCTTGAGCATTGTGGAGATGTCGATGGCCGAAAAAAGACTGCGTATTGGCGTGCTCTTTGGCGGGCGGTCCGCCGAGCACGACGTGTCGGTGCTTTCGGCGAACAATGTCATGGGCGCGCTGGAGCCGGGGAAGTACGATGCCGTTCCGATCTTCGTCACCCGCGAAGGGCAATGGCTGCTCAGCCGCTTCGAGGACGGCGCGCTGGCGACACCGTCGAACGGAGCGGAGGTCTGTCTGGTGCCCGGCGGGCATGGCCGAATGCTGGCCGTTCCGGCCGAAGGGCCGCCTTACGAGTTGCCCGCGATCGACATTCTGTTTCCCGTCCTGCACGGTCTCCATGGCGAGGACGGCGCCGCGCAAGGACTGGCGGAGGTGGCGCGCGTGCCGCTTGCCGGCTGCGGCATTCTCGGTTCGGCCACGGCGCTCGACAAGGATATCGCCAAGCGGTTACTGAAGGCGGCCGGCCTGCCCACGGCACGGTCCAGCACCATCCTGCCCGAGGCCGCGCCTGGCTTCGCGGAGATCGAGCAGGCGCTCGGACTCCCGGTCTTCATCAAGCCGGCCCGCCAGGGCTCTTCCGTCGGCGTCAGCAAGGTCTCCGACGAAACGGGCTATCAGGCAGCGCTCGCCGAAGGCTTCAGGCACGACGGCAAGCTGCTGGCGGAGGAATTCATCCGCGGCCGCGAGATCGAATGCAGCGTGCTTGAGGACACGGAAGGTGGCCTCTTCGTCTCCCGTCCCGGCGAGATCGTGCCGTCCGAAAGCCACGGCTTCTACAGCTATGACGCCAAATATATCGATAAGGATGGAGCAGCACTTAAGGTGCCCGCCGAACTGCCCGAGACGATCGAAGGCGAGATCCGCGAGACGGCGGCGAAGGCGTTTCGCGCGCTGGGTTGCGACGCGATGGCGCGCGTCGACTTCTTCGTGAGACCGGACATGACGTTCCTGATCAACGAGCTCAACACCATTCCGGGCTTCGCCGACATCAGCATGTACGCCAAGGCAATGGCGGCAAGCGGCATCAGCTACCCGGAAGTCATCGACCGGCTGGTGGCGCATGGGCTGGCGCGTGCCGCCCGATCTACCTGAGCGACTCCGGGAATAAAAAGAGCGGCCCGAGAGCCGCTCTTGCCTTCAGGCGCGTGGCCTACTTGGCGTTGGGGTTCGGCATCCAGGCCGGCATGGCGACATCGGCATGGGCGAACTGCGGCAGCTTGGCCGACAGGTCTTCCATGTTCTTGATGTCCTTGTCGATAAGTTCCTTCTGGGTGATCAGCGTCGGCGGCACGATGACGTTGTGGCCGGGATCCTCGCCGGCGAGCAGTTGCGCCAGCGCGCGCACCGAGACCTGGCCGACGACTGCCGGGTTGGTGGCGGCGGTGGCGGCCCAGGCGCTGTCCGGCTCGCGCATCGCGGCGATGTCGGACGTCGATATGTCGGCTGAGTAGATCTTGATGCCCTTGTTCAGGCCGGCTTCGTCGACGGCGATCTTCACCCCCTTGGCGAACTCGTCGTAAGGCGCGAACATCACCTTGATATCGGGATGCGCCTGCAGCACCGAGCGCGCCTGGTTGGCGACGGAATTGGCGATCGGATTGTCGAGCGTGCCGAACATGGCGACCTCGCTGATGCCGGAATGTTTCTTCTTCACGTCGACCCAGGTTTCGTTGCGGCGGTCGAGCGGGGCGATGCCGGCGACATAGACATAGCCGGCTTTCCAGGCGTCGCCATTGTCCTTGACCGCCTGTTCGAGCGCGAGTCGCGCGAGATCGCGGTCGGACTGCTCGATCTGCGGGATCTTCGGGTTCTCGACATTGACGTCGAAGGCGACGACCTTGATGCCCGCGTCGACGGCGCGCTGGGCGGCGTCCTTCATCGATTCCGTCAGGCCGTGCTGGATGATGATGCCCTGCACGCCGAGCGCGATCGCCTGGTCGACCATGTCGGCCTGGAGCGCTGCGTCCTGGCGGCTGTCCAGCACGCGCAGATCGACGCCGAGCGCCTTGGCCTGCGCCTCGACGCCGGAGAGATAGGCCTGGAAGAAGTCACCGGTGGAGAGATAGCGCACCAGCGCGATCTTGACGCCCGGCTTGTCGAATGGCGCCGGACGGTCCGCCGCCAATGCTGTGCCCTGCATGAGCAGCGCCGCGCCCGCGAGGCCGAGTGCGGCCTTCCCTAAAAGTCTCCTTGTGATGCTCACTTCGTCTTCCTCCGTTTTGTTCTCAATGCCCCGGTCGAAACTATCTCTTGCCCCTGCCGGAAAGGGCGAAGGTGAAGACAAGGGCGACGACGAGAACCGCGCCCTTGACGAAATCCTGCGTGTAGTAAGGGGCGTTCATCATCGTCAGGCCCTGCAGCAGGACGCCGACGAACACCGCGCCGACGGCCGTGCCGAAAGCGTTCGGCTTGGCGGCGCCGAGCACCGCGTAGCCGATAAGCGCCGCCGCTACTGCGTCGAGCAGCAAATTATTACCCGAGGCGATATCGCCGCGTCCAAGCCGGGCAGCGAGCAAAATCCCGCCGATCGAGGCAAAAACTCCCGAAATGACATAGGCCCAGATCTTGTATGCCTTGACAGGCGCGCCGGCCAGTTCGGCGGCGCGTTCGTTGCTGCCGACGGCATACATCATGCGGCCGAAGCGGGTGTATTCGAGGAAGAACCAGATGAGCGCGGCGAGCACGACCAGCACCACCACCGAGACCGGGATCAGGTTCGGAATGAAGAAGTCGATGCGGTGGCGGCCGAGCGCCAGGAAGGCTTCCGAGAACTTGCCGTTGGCGACCGAGCCGTCGGGCATCGTCATGCCGGTGGCGATCGAGCGGCCTTCGGTCGGAATGCGTTGCAGGCCGAGCAGCAGGAACATCATGCCGAGCGTCGCGAGCAGATCCGGCACGCGCATGTAGACAATGAGCCAGCCGTTGATGAGGCCGACGACCGCGCCGATCACGAGGCAGGCGATGACGGCGACGACGGCGTTCTGCTCCAGCACAACCATGGCATAGGAAGCCGCCATCATGGCGCTGGTGGCGACCGAGCCGATCGACAGATCGAAGCCGCCGACGACAAGTGTCGCGGTGACGCCGAGTGCCAGCACGCCGGTGATGGCGACCGACTGGAAGATGAAGACGGCGCTTTGCGGCGAGGCGAAGCCGTCGGCGGCGATCGCGAAATAGGCGATCAGCCCGACCAGCAGGATGATGAAACCATAGCGGATCGCATAGTCGCGCAATGTTATCGAACGCCCCCGCGCTGCTGCCCTCTCCGCCAAACTGGAACTCATGCCTGCACTCCAAGTCTCGTCATCCATACGATCTCACGCCGCGCTGGTGAGCGGCCCGCCGGCCACCTCAGCCAGCAGCCGATCGAGATCGATGTCATCGTTCCTGTGCTCGCCGACGATCGCGTGCTCCGACATCACCAGGATGCGGTCGGCGGTCTCCAGGGCCTCGTCGATCTCGGTGACGAAGAGCAGTGTGGCGCGGCCATCGGCGCTCGCCCTGAGCTTGGTTGCGATGTCGCGCCGAGCCGAGATATCGACGCCCTGGAACGGCTCGTCGAGGATGAACAGGCGCGAGGCCTGCGACATCCAGCGCGCCACCATCACCTTCTGCTGGTTGCCGCCCGAAAGCGCGGAAAGCTCGTCCTTCTCGGAGCGGCAGACGATGCCGAGCTCGTCGATCTGGCGGCGTGCGGCAGCCCGCTCTGCCCGCTTCTTCATGACGCCGAAGCCGGACATGCGCTTGAGAAACGGCAGGCTGATGTTGCGTTCGATGTTGAAGCCGCCGACGATGCCGCTCATCGCGCGGTCCTTGGCCACAAGGAAGACGCCGGCAGCGATCGCCTCGCGCGCGGATCCCGGTGCGTAGGGCTTGCCGTCCATATGCATGGTGCCGGCGAGCGGCCTGCGCACGCCGAACAAAGTTTCGGCGAGCGCCGTCTTGCCGACGCCGACCAGGCCGGTGATCGCCACCACCTCCCCAGCGCCGAGCGTCATCGAGATCGGTCTGGCGCCGGGCGCCAGCTGCAGGCCTTGGGCGGTGAAGACCGCGCGCGCCGAGCTTCTGGCAATGACGCGGTCGAGCAGTATCTTGCGGCCGAGCATGGCATTGACCGCGCCCTCATAGTCGAGCGGCTTCCGGTCGAACACGCCGGAGACGACGCCGTCACGCATCGAGACGATGCGGTCTGCCAAGCGCCTGATGTCGGACATGCGATGCGAGATATAGAGCATCGCGACACCCTGCCCGCGCAGCCTGTCGATCAGCGCAAACAGCCGGTCGGCCTCGGCGCTCGACAGCGAGGAGGTCGGCTCGTCGAGGATCAGCACTTTCGGCTGGTGCGCCATGGCGCGGGCAATCGCGACCATCTGACGATCGGCGAGCGAGAGGTCCGCGACACGTGCCTTAAGATCGAGCGTAAGCCCCATGCGGTCGGCGACGGTCCTGGCTTCGACGCGGACATTGGCGGGCTTGAACAGCAGCGATGCACCCTTGCCGCTCAGCCGGTCGAGGGTCAGGTTGGTGGCGACGTCGAGATCGGCGACAACGCCGTCATTGATGTTCTGATGAACGGTGACGACGCCGGCGCGGATCGCTTCTGCCGGCGAGCCGGGATCGAAGGCCTGGCCGGCGAGCCGCATCGTGCCGCCGCCGCGCGCGTAGACGCCGCTGACGATCTTGACCAGGGTGGATTTGCCGGCGCCGTTGGCGCCCATCAGCACGGTGACCTCGCCCGCATAGAGATCCAGCGCGATGCCGCCAAGCACCTCGTTCTGGCCGAAGGATTTCCTCAGGCCGCCCACACGGAACACGGCATCTGCGCCCATTCGTTCCTCCCTGATCCATGACGCTATGGGCTCACTCGGCAATTGTCAACACGATTGACAATTGCCAGAGCGCTGCCTAGCTTGGCCCGGCCGCCATGGCTCCGTTATCGTGGGACACCACGCGCAGGAGGGAGAGGATGACCGGGAAGTTCGAAGCATTGTCGGTGGAGACGCTGCCGCAGCGCCTCGGCGAGACCACGGCGCTGACCGAGCGCATTGGCAAGGACGCCGGCCACTGGAAAGTACGCGAGGTCGGCGACGGCAATCTGAACCTCGTTTTCATCGTCGAGGGCGACCAGGGCGCGGCGGTGGTCAAGCAGGCGCTGCCCTATGTGCGCCTGGTCGGCGACAGCTGGCCGCTGCCTTTGAAGCGCGCTTTCTTCGAGTATCACGCGCTGACGAGGCAACAGCGCCGAGCGCCAGGCTCGGTGCCGGCGATCTATTATTTCGACGAGGACCAGGCGCTTATTGTCATGGAGTATCTGGCGCCGCCCTACATCATCCTGCGTCGCGCGCTGATCGACGGCCGCGAGCTGCCGAACATTGCGCGCGACATCGGCCTGTTCATGGCCCGCACGCTGTTCCGCGGCTCGGACCTCTCAATGCCGACAAAAGAGCGCAAGGCCGATCTCGCGCTGTTCGCCGACAATGTCGAGCTCTGCGACATCACCGAGAACCTGGTGTTCTCCGATCCCTATTTCGACGCCGAGATGAACCGGCACACCAGCCCGCAGCTCGACCGCCTGGTGGCCGAATTGCGCGCCGACCGCGACCTCAAGGTCGAGGCGCAGCGGCTCAAGCACCTATTCGCCGCCAATGCCGAAACACTGCTGCATGGCGACCTGCATTCCGGTTCGATCATGGTGACCGACACCGAGACCCGGATGATCGATCCGGAATTCGCCTTCTACGGCCCGATCGCCTTCGACGTCGGCATGCTGCTCGCCAATTTCTGGATGGCCTTCTTCTCGCAGCGGGGCCATGAGCAGAAAGGTAGCCGGGATTCGATGCGCGCCTACCTGCTTAAGGTCACGGCCGAGAGCTGGGCGGTGTTCCGCGCCGAGTTTTCGCATTTGTGGCGAACCGAGCGCACCGGCATCCTCTACCAGAAGAGCCTGTTCGAGGATCAGGGCGACCTGCTCGGTTCCGAACAGGCGCTCGACCACATGCTTTCCGGCATCTGGACCGACCTGCTCGGCTTCGCCGGCATCGAGGTGCACCGACGTATCCTCGGTCTCGCCCACAATGCCGATTTCGAGACCATTGCCGACGCAGACCTTCGCGCCAAATGTGAAGCAAAGGCGCTGCGCTTCGGCCGCCACATCGCCGTGAACCGGCGTCAGATCCACAGCATCGACGAGGTCAACGCATTGGCCGCGCTGGTCGAACAGGAGAAGAGCCTTTGAACGTCGGCGAACGCCACTATCGTACAATTTGGCTCAGCGACGACAAACGCTCGGTCGAGATCATCGACCAGCGCTGGCTGCCGCATGAGTTTCGCGTCGAGACGATCGGAACCCTTCCCGGCATCGCCACCGCGATCCGCGACATGTGGGTGCGCGGCGCGCCGCTGATCGGCGTCACCGCCGCCTACGGCGTCGCCATCCAGATGACCGACGATCCCTCGGACGAAGCGCTCGACGCGGCGTGGGAGACGCTGCACAAAACGCGACCGACGGCGATCAACCTGCGCTGGGCGCTGGACGAGATGCGGCGTTTTCTGAAGCCGCTGGCGCCGGGAGAGCGCGCCGAGGCCGCCTACCGGCGCGCCGCCGAGATCGCAGACGAGGATGTCGGGCTCAATCGCGCCATCGGCGAGAACGGGCTTGCCATCATCAAGGAGATCGCGGCGAAAAAGAAGCCTGGCGAGGCGGTCAACATTCTCACCCATTGCAATGCCGGTTGGCTGGCGACGGTCGACTACGGCACCGCCACGGCGCCAATCTATCTGGCGACGGAAGCCGGCATTCCGGTCCACGTCTATGTCGACGAGACCAGGCCGCGCAACCAGGGCGCCCAGCTGACCGCCTGGGAAATGGCCGGCCACGGCGTGCCGCACACGCTGATCGTCGATAACGCCGGCGGGCATCTGATGCAGCATGGCGACATCGACATGGTGATCGTCGGCACCGACCGCACGACGGCCAATGGCGACGTCTGCAACAAGATCGGCACCTATCTCAAGGCTTTAGCCGCCGCCGACAACGACGTCCCTTTCTATGTCGCGCTCCCCTCGCCCACCATCGACTGGACGGTCGCCGACGGGCTTGCGGAAATCCCGATCGAGGAGCGCGCGAGTGAGGAGGTTTCGCTGGTGTGGGGTAGGACGGCCGACGGCAAGGTCGCGCAGGTGCGCGTCTCGCCCGACGCAACGCCGGCGGCAAACCCCGCCTTCGACGTGACGCCGGCTCGGCTGGTGACAGGGCTGATCACCGAGCGCGGCGTGGCGAAGGCTTCGCGCGAGGCGCTGAAGGCGATGTTTCCCGAGCGCAGCTAATCTTCGCCCGGTGCTCTCGGCCGTGCTCACGCCGCACAACTATCATGAGAGCGCCGAGCACCGCCGCTTCTTCCATGAGCATTTTTTGGTGAAGGGCAAGGAAGCGGCGAAGGCCTGCGTCGAAATCCTTGCCGCGCGCGAGCGGATCGCCGCTTAGGCTCGACTCGGGCCGGATTTCAGCCCTGCAACAAGAATTGCGGCCGAAAGGGCTTCAAAAGGTTGCGGTAGGTTAGAAATCCGGCCAGAAGCAACGGGGCCGCCCGCCCGGGCGGCCCTTTCAAACACGGGCTCGAACCAGATACGGGAGACTATTCGTTGGCTCGCATCACACTGAGACAATTGCTCGACCATGCCGCCGAACAAGGCTATGGCGTGCCTGCCTTCAACATGAACAACATGGAACAGGGCCTCGCCATCATGGAGGCGGCCGAGGAGACCAAGTCGCCGGTCATCCTCCAGGCGAGCCGCGGGGCGCGCGCCTACGCCAATGATGTGGTGCTGGCCAAGCTGATCGACGCGCTGGTCGAGATCCACCCCGACATTCCGGTCTGCATGCATCTCGACCACGGCAACAACGAAGCGACCTGCGTCACCGCGATCCAGTACGGCTTCACCTCGGTGATGATGGACGGCTCGCTGAAGGAAGACGGCAAGTCGCCGGCCGACTACGCCTATAATTCCGGCATCACGCGCCGCGTCGTCGATATGGCGCATTGGGGCGGTGTCTCGGTGGAAGGCGAGATCGGCGTGCTCGGCTCGCTGGAGAGCGGCGGCGGCGAGCAGGAGGACGGCCACGGCGTCGAAGGCGCCATCAGCCACGATCAGTTGCTTACAGACCCGGTGCAGGCCGAGCAGTTCGTGCGCGACACCCATGTCGATGCGCTGGCGGTGGCCATGGGCACCAGCCACGGCGCCTACAAATTCTCGCGCAAGCCGGATGGCGCGGTGCTGGCGATGAACGTGATCGAGGAGATCCATCGCCGCCTGCCCAACATGCATCTGGTCATGCACGGCTCGTCATCGGTGCCGGAGGAGCTGCAGGAGATCATCAACAAATATGGCGGCCAGATGAAGCCGACCTGGGGCGTGCCGGTGGAAGAGATCCAGCGCGGCATCAAGCACGGCGTGCGCAAGATCAACATCGACACGGACAACCGCATGGCGCTGACCGGCGCGATCCGCAAAGTGCTGACCGAGAACCCTTCCGAGTTCGATCCGCGCAAATATCTGACGCCGGCCATGGCGGCGATGAAGAAGCTCTGCAAGGAACGCTTCGAGCAGTTCGGCACAGCCGGCAACGCGCCGAAGATCAAGCCGATCCCGTTGTCGGAAATGGCCAAGCGTTACAAGGCCGGCAGCCTCGACCCGAAGTTCGGCTGAGCCACCTCCTCCCGCGACCGGGTTCCAGCCGGTCGCGGGAGCACGCCCACCCTCCCACGGCACCAGTCCCGCGGAACCTCACGTCATCGGCATTGGCCAAGGAACCATCCATGGCCGAGCTTAGTTGAACTGTCCTGACGCAATGGAGGGTGCGCCGACCGGCGTCGCCGACGGGAAATGCTCGAGCCGCTCTGCTGCGACATGCCGCTTCATCCGACATGGCCGGATCTCGTTGCGCGGCTGTTGCTGACGCTGGTCGCGGGCTTCCTCATCGGCTTGAATCGCGAAGCGCGCGGCCATTCCGCCGGCCTGCGGACGACCATCCTGGTCGGCCTCGCGGCGTGCGTCGCCATGGTCCAGGCCAACATGCTGCTCGACGTTGCCGGTAAGGGACCGGACTCATTCGTGCGCATGGATGTGCTGCGCTTTGCGCTCGGCGTGCTCACCGGCGTCGGCTTCATCGGCGGCGGCGCCATCCTCAGGCGCGGCGATCTCGTCACCGGAGTGACCACCGCCGCCACCATGTGGATCATGACGATGATCGGGCTGGCCTTCGGCGGCGGCCAGTTCGGCCTCGGCGCGATTGCTACAGCATTGACGCTGGTGACGCTGCAGGCCCTGAAGTGGGTCGATCTCAAGATCCCGCGCGACCATAAGGCGATCCTTGCGGTCTCATGGCCGAAGACAGCCCCGCCCGACCTCCAGGAGATCGTACGGCCGCTCGGATACGATGCCCGCTTCGTTGGCATGGAGCACGATGCCGACCGCGACCGCTTCGTGTTTTCCTTCCAAGTCAAATGGCGGCAGCCAGATGCAGTCGAGCCGTCAACTGAGGTGCTGGCGCTGGTCGGCCAACACTGTGAGATCGAGCGGTTTGAATTGATCAGCGAGAAAGCGCCCTGATCAGCGTCGGAAGGGTGGCGAAGCTATTCGGCTGCGCTTGGCGTTTCCGAATCCGGGCGAATAAGCTTGATGTCCGCTCCCGCCGCCCAAGCGCCGATGTCCTCCCGGCGCAGCGCCGCCGCCATCATGTCGGGAAAATGGTCCGGCGTGCAGGCGAAGACCGGGACGCCCAATGCCGCGACCGAGCCGGCCATGGAAGAGTCGTAGCCGGGACGGCCCTGGTCGGTGAGCGCCAGGAGCACAACGACATTGACGCCCGACCGCACCAGCGCAGCCAGCCGACGAAGCAGTTCCTGACCGTTGCCGCCTTCGTAGAGGTCGGTGATGAGGACGAAATGCGCCTTGGTCGGCCGCTCGATGCGCTCGGCGCAATAAGCGACCGCCTGGTTGATGTCGGTTCCGCCGCCAAGCTGGACGCCGAACAGCACCTCGACCGGATCGCTGAGCTCTTCGGTCAGATCGACGATCGCGGTGTCAAAGCAGACCAGCTTGGTGCGCACGACCGGCAAGGAGGCCATCACGGCCGCGAAGATCGAGGCGTAGATGACCGAACTTGCCATCGAGCCGGACTGATCGACGCAGAGCGTCACTTCGTCGAGGTCGACCAGCCGACGCTGGCGGCGCATGAAGCCGACGAGCTTTTCCGGCACCACGGTCTTGTGGTCTGGCTGGTAGTGGCGAAGGTTCGCCGCGATAGTGCGCGGCCAGTCGATGTCGCGCTGCCGCGGCCGGTTGATGCGCCTGGAACGGTCGAGCGCGCCGCGGATCGCCTCGGCGGTTTTCTGCTCGAGACGCTGCATCAGCTTGGCGACGATGTCGGAAATGATCGAGCGGGCAATGTCCTTGGTCTTTTCCGGCATCGCCGAGCGCAACGAGACCAGATCGGCAACGAGATTGACGTCGGCCTCGATCGCCTTGAGGAATTCCGGCTCCATCAGCATCTGCTTCAGGTTCAGGCGCTCGAAGGCGTCCTTCTGCACGACCTGGACCACCTGCTCGGGGAAGAAAGAGCGGATATCGCCCATCCATTGCGCGACGCGCGGCGCCGAACGGCCAAGCCCGCCGCGCCGCTTGCGCGGATCGCCGGCGTCGCCGCTGCCGTCGCCGTAGAGCGCATCGAGGGCTGCCGAAAGCCGCCGGTCCTCCTGCGACAGCGCCGAGGAGGACTCATCGTCGGCGCCGATCGCCAGGCGCCAACGGCGCTCCCGCGTCCCTTCGATCGGATGAAGATCGGGTCCGACCGTTTCATCATCCATGGTTGGGCTCCCCCGTAAGCAGCTTGCCGAGGAGACCAAAATGCCGTCGCCAGGCCTGGCCGCCATCGGGTGCCGGCGTCAGTCCGGCGGGCAGGCTCGCCCTGCGGCCGAGCACGGCCTCGATCAGGCGGCGGCGCTCCATGCTGTCGAGATTGGAAAATACGCGGCGCAGCAAAGGCAGGTGCGCAACGAAGGCGTCCTCGTCGAGCGATGCCAGCCAGGAATCGACAGCGCCGCGCAGCCCTTCGTCATAGATCAGCCTCTGGCCGGCGCCGCTGAAGAAGCCTTCGAAAAAGGCGGCGGCGTCGATGACCGGCGTTCCGGGCGACAGCCGCTTTGCCAGAAGGCCGGCCGTTGCCTCGGCGGAGAGGTGCCCGGCCTCGTAGAGCAGATGTGCGGCGCAGCCAGCAACGAGCGCCGTCGAGCGCGATGAATCGAGCACGGCCGCAAGGCCGTTCCGCCAGGCATCCAGGACATGCTCGTCCGGCTCGACCAGCCTGATCGCCTCGTCGGCCTTGCGCAGCGCCGCCATCAGCGCTGCGGCGGCCTGCGCGTCGAGATCGCGCGCGGCGTAAGGCAGCGCGATCGCGCCTTCGATGACCAACCGCTCCAAGAGGCCGGCAAGGCGCTGCGTCTCGATTTTGCGCGCTTCGCCATAGCGGATGATGTCGGCAAGTGGGGGCACCGACGCAAGGAGCTCCAGGCATTCGCTGCTATGCGCCGCCTTCTCCTCGAGCGCGGCGAGGCCGGCCGCGGACGCCTCGCTCAAGGCGGCGGTGATCGCGCTTTGCACCAGCGTGGCCAGAGCATCGAGCGTCGAAGCGGCGCCGATCATCTGGACAAGCCGGCCGTTGGCGGCCTTCTCGATGGTCGGTCCGTGAATCAGGTTTTCGACCAGGCGCACGGCGTATTCCGGCTGCCAGGCCAGCAGCCAGCGCTCGCGGAACGTGCCGCGGCTGCGGCCGACATCCGTCAGCCTGCCCCAGTTCACGCCGAGCACGTTCAGCCGGTGCAGAAGCGTCGACCGAAAGAGACCGCTCTCGCTGCGCAGGTCGATGGAGAGCTCGCGCTCCAGTGCTTCAGGCTTGAGCCGCGCGGCCTTTTGGTTGCGCTGCAAGTCATCGATCAGCGGCGCGAGCGGCGTGTCGGCTGGAATCTCGCCGACATCGGCGCCGAGCAGAAGCTCGGCCTCGACCATCTTCCACAGCAAGGCCTCGCCGTTGAAGAGCGCCGCGATCGAGGCCTCACGCAGTTCCTCGAAACCCGGTTTCGGGCGCTCGCGTATGGCGGCAAGCGCCCGCGCCAGACGCTCCGCCTCGATCAGCGAGGCGGTCGAAATTATATGGCCCTTGGCCCTGAGAACCGAAGCGATCCGCGCGAGCCACAGCACCGAAGCGTCATCCTGCCCGCGCGTCTGCCACAGGTGCTTGCTCCAGCCCGGCGCGACGACACCGGCGCCATAGCCATAACCCAGCGCCAGCCGCGGTCCGGTCCATGGCGCGAAGGTCATCGTGGTCTTGCGCCGGCCGATGCCCTTGAGCAGTGCCTGGTCGCTCTTTTGCGTATGCGCAGCTTGCAGGGCGGGCACATGCCACGCGCCGCAGACGACGGCCAGCGGCCCGTCGATTTCTTTGCGCGCAGCGGCGATCTCCAGCCGCATATGCGCCTCGCGCATGGCCTCGAATTTGCCAATGGACGTCTCGCCGTCGCGCAGCGTCGTCATCGCGTCGGCGATGGCAGCAAAGATCGGCCCGGGTGCGGGATTCTGCTCAATGATATCGGACCACCAGCTCTCGCCGTCCTCATAGCCGGCGGCGCGCGCCAAAGTGCCGATCGGATCAAGGATCCGTGAGCTTGCTTCGCTCTGCTCTTCGGTGGCCTCCGGTTCGTCCGCATCGGCGTCGGTCGAACCCTCGGGCCCGTGCTCGGCAAGCCGCGCGGCGGACGGCAAGTCGATGAAACGCAGCGCCGCCTTGTTGGCGACAGCCCACAGCGCCGCCTGATATTCGGGAGAGAATTCGGCGAAGGGCCAGAAGCGCGTCGCGGCGGGATCGTCCTCGGGGTAGCAAAGCAGTGCCACCGGCGGCTTCATGTCCGGGCTGGCAAGCAGGGGCAGCAAGGGCGAGGCATCCACCGGCCCCTCGATCAGCACGGCGGCCGGCTGCAATTCCTGCAACGCTCTAACCAGGCTCGCGGCGGAGCCCGGCCCATGATGGCGAATGCCGAAATAGCTGATGCCGCCTTGCGTCATGGCTCAGATGGCCGCGTTGAGCGCCGCGTAATAACCGGCGTAGTCCGGCCGCTTCTTCAGCACCGTCTCCAAATATTCCTCAAGCACGACCTTGTCCTGGACCGGGTCCTTGACGATGGCGCCGACCAGGCTTGGCGCCAGGCCTTCGGCGTGGAGCTTGCCGCCGTCGAACCAGGCCGCCTGGCTGAGGCCGCTGATCATCGTGGCGATCGCCTCGGCGGTGGAGAGCGAGCCCGACGGCGTCTTCAGCGTCACCTTGCCGTCGGCGGTCGCGCCGGAGCGCAGCTCGCGGAAGATGGTCAGCACGCGCGCGATCTCCTCGCCGACATTTTTCGGCACCGGCAGGTCCAGTCCGCCGGCCATCTCGCCGACGCGCCGGGACACGATCGAGACCTCTTCCGCCATGTCC
>NZ_RZSV01000137.1:0-15467 GCF_004023205.1 Mesorhizobium sp. M1A.F.Ca.IN.020.03.2.1
GCGACCGGTTCCCCGATCATGCGACCAGGTTCCGGCAGCGCCGCCCGTCACCGCGACGAAGGCGTCGGTGCGCGAGGCGAGATCGGCGCATGCGCTTTCCGGATCGAGCGCATGGCCGCAGACGATCCGCGCCGCCGGCTCCGAGGCGACGATGTGCGAGGCCAACGGCAAAAGCCGCTCGAGCACGTCGATCGGCGCGGTGTCGGCGTCGAGGATCGCCGGACGGCCGGCGTCCCGCGCGGCCGCCAAGGCAAGTGCCGCGGCGCCCGGCCAGCGGACGTCCACCAGCACGGCGTCGAAGGCGGAAAGTTCGGCAAGCGGCAGCGTGTCGGGATCGGCTTGCGCCCTGCTGTCATAGAAGGGCACGATGATGCGCTCGCCATGGGCATCCACCAGGATCGCGGCCAGCGCGGAGCGCGCGCCGGCGACGCGGCGGACCAGGCTGCAATCGACACCTTCCGCCTCGATCTCGGCAATCAGCCGGTCGCCGACCGCATCGTCTCCCGCGCTCGCCCAAAGCGACACATCGGCGCCGAGGCGATGCGCGGCGCAGGCTGCACTCGTCGCCATGCCGGAGGCGATCTGGACACCGTCGCTGGCGATGAAGTTGCCCTGATGCGCGGGCAGCGTCTCGACACGCAGGATCGTGTCGAGGGTGAACGCGCCGACGCTGAGCAGTTTGATCGGTCCGGCCATCGCAGTCTCAATCGACCGGCTTGATCTTGCCGAGCGGGATGAAGCCAAGCGAAGCTTTACCCTTCACGATCTTGAGCGGCATGGACGGTTGGTTGCCGAGCATGGCAATGCCGGCAAAACCCTGCTCGATCTCGCTCTTGTGCTCGGGAATGGCGCCGGCGAGGATCGCCGCTACGGCCTTCGGGTCCTTTAGCTTGATCGACAGATTTGCATCGATCAGGCCGTCGGCGTCGATCGAGATCGGCCCGGATACGGTTACGCGCGCCGTGCCCGATGACACGTCGAGGCTGGCAATCTCGACCGACTGGCCGCGCAGGCTTTTCGGCGGCGCCTTAATCAGCGCGACGCCGTTCTTCACTGTCGCTTCGCCGGCGCCGTCGAGTTCCGGCAGCACGCGTCCGCCGACAGCTTCCGCGTCGATCTTCAGGTCGCCAAAGCTGCCGGTATAGACGAGGTCCTGGCCGTTCGGCTGCAGCTGGCCGGCCGCCTGGCCGGCGCTGAACAGCTGCACGGGATCGGTGTCGTCGGCCGGATCGGTCTGTCCAGACAAGCCTTCCGCCTGAAGCGAAATGCGGCGCGGAAGCGGCCATGACAGCTTGACCGTGGCGTGCAGCTTGTCCCAGTCGAGCCAAAGCGGCGGCATGCCCGGCGCCACAGTCCGCAACGGTCCGCGCAGGTTCGCCACGGGCGACAGAGGCTGGGTGATGCGAGCGACGACGTTCATATCGCCGGTCGAGGCCGCTACATTCCTGGCATCGTCCTGATAGGCCAGGCTGTCGCAGGCGACCGTGAAGTCCAGTGGATAACCGCTGACCGTGAGATTGGCGCAGTCGGCCTTGATGCCCTTGCCTCCAAGCTCGGCCACGGCCCGCTCGGCCTCGGTCTTGACCTTGCCGGCGAGATAGAACCATCCGCCGCTGTAGAGCGCGAACAGCACCAAGATGAACGCCGCAAGCCAGAACAGCCGGCGGCGAGGTTTGCGCGATCGCTCGTCACTTGACGTCATGCTGCGGCTCTCGTTAACCCCTCATGCGGCGAGCGGGTGGTTGTTCTTACGCACGACAAGCGGGGACAGAAGAAGCACCTTACCGGTGTGGTGTCGTCACTCGAATGCAATCAGGCTTGGCGATATGGGCGATTTTTGGGTTTTTGGCTACGGGTCGCTGATCTGGCGGCCCGGTTTCGCACATGTCGAGACGCGGCGCGCCCGTCTTTACGGCTTCCGCCGGTCGCTCTGCGTCTATTCCTTCGTCCATCGCGGTACGCGTGAGCGGCCGGGCCTGGTGCTCGGCCTCGACCGCGGCGGCTCCTGCGTCGGGCTCGCCTTCCGCGTGCCCGGCGATTTGCGTGACGAAGTGCTTTCCTATCTGCGCGAGCGCGAGCTGGTGACCAGCGTCTATCTCGAACGCACTCTCGATGTCCGGCTGGATGGGGCGGGACAAGGCGGAACGGTCGAAGCGGTCGCCTACATCGTCGACCGCGCGCATGAGCAATATGCCGGCGGGCTCGACGCCGGCCATGCGGCAAAAGTCGTGCGCGGCGCCGTGGGCCAATCGGGCAGGAACGAAGACTATGTCCTGAGCACAGTGGAGCATCTGAGGGCGCTCGGCATCCGCGACCACTGGCTGGAAGAGGTGGGGCGGCAGGTCGCGCCTTCGTGAAGATCTGGCCCGATCAAAAAGCAAAACCATGCCTTTGACCTCGGCAAGGCACGACCTAGCTTAGCCGCAATCCATCCTCTGGGCACCCATGCCCTTCCCAGCATCACGGAGATCAGTCTTGCAGAAACGCCGTCTCGGTCGCACCGACCTTTCCATCGCGCCGCTGGTCCTTGGAGGCAACGTCTTCGGCTGGACCGCCGACGAGAAGACCTCGTTCGACCTGCTCGACCGCTTTGCCGAGGCCGGCTTCAACGCAGTCGACACGGCGGACGCCTATTCGCGCTGGGCGCCGGGCAACAAAGGCGGCGAATCCGAAACCATCATCGGCAACTGGATGAAGAGCCGCGGCAACCGGGACAGCATCGTCGTCATCACCAAGGTCGGCTCCGACATGGGACAGGGCAGGCGGGACCTCTCCGCAGCCTATATCGAAAAAGCGGTCGACCAATCGCTCAAGCGGCTGCAGACCGACGTCATCGACCTCTATCTGTCGCACTGGCCGGACCCGGCCACGCCTTACGAGGAAACGCTCGGCGCCTATCAGCGCCTGCTCGAGAAGGGCAAGATCCGCTATCCGGGCTGCTCCAATCTCGATGCGGGGCAATTGCGCGCGGCCCTGGATGTCGCCAGCCTGCGGGGCTTGCCGCGTTACGAGGTTCTGCAGCCCGAATACAATCTGTACGATCGCTCTTCGCTGGACGGCCCGCTGCTCGACCTGTGCAAGGCGGAAAGCCTCGGCGTCATCACCTATTTCGGCCTGGCCAAGGGGTTCCTCAGCGGCAAATACCGCAGCAAGGCCGACCTTGGCCGGAGCGAGCGTGGCGAAGACGTGGCCGAGTATCTCAACGAACGCGGCATGCGCATTCTCTCCGCGCTCGATGCCGCGGCCGGGCGCCATTCGGCCAAGCAGGCCGAAGTGGCGCTCGCCTGGATCATGGCGCGGCCGGGCATCAGCGCGCCGATTGCCAGCGCCACGACGCCCGCACAGATGGAAAGCCTGATCCGCGCCGCATCGCTCAAGCTTTCCGCCGACGACATCGCAGCGCTCGATCGCGCCAGCGCTTAAGGCGTGTCGATATTCAGGCGGATGCCGGCCTGACCTGGATCCAACATGCGTTAGTGCAGCAGGTCCCCCGCACGATCGTCCAAGACCTTGCAGATAGCCTCGCGATAATTCCTACCCGATCGCGGCAGGAATTGAGGTTCGGCATGGTCGGAGAAGTTTTGTCCGAAGCGCAGCCCTGGCAGCAGGTGCTGGCGCTGGTCATGGCGGCGACCGTTGTCATGGGTAGCCCAGGTCCGGCGACGATCAGCGTCACCGCCGTCGGCGCCGCTTTCGGGCTGCGGCCTTCGCTGGCTTATACGTCCGGCATCGTGCTTGGAACGACGGCCGTGCTCCTGGTTGTGGCCGCCGGGATATTCGGCATGCTCGCCTCGGTGCCGGGGCTGGCGCCGTTGCTGACTGTCGCTTCGGCCCTCTACATCCTCTACCTTGCCTTCAGGATCGCGACAGCGCCGCCGCTTGCCCAAGGCGGCAATGCGGCGGCGCGTCCCACCTTCTTCGGCGGCTTCATGCTCGCCGTCGCCAACCCGAAAGCCTATGTGGCGATCGGCGCGGTCTTCGCGGGAGCTTCATCCACGGTCGACGGGCTCGGGATTTCGGCCAAGCTTTTGGTGCTGGCAGCGATGATCGTCGCCATTCATGTGCTCTGGCTTCTCGCTGGGACGATTTTCGCGAGGCTGCTGCGCGATCCATTGGCGTCGCGGATCATCAATCTCGTCTTCGCGGCGACGCTGGTGCTGACGACTGCACTGGCGGGGCTGCCGTAAGGGGAGCTCAGGCCTTCGCCGCAGCGCCGAGCTCCGCCAGCCGCTTCACCGCCGTCGGCGGCATCGGCGGCGGGTTCGGCGCGCGCGAGGCCTCGACCAGCAGCTCGTCGCAGGCGGTCTCGGTCTCGCCGATCAGCCGCTGCATGAACTCCTCCTTGTCGAGCCCCGGAGGAATCGGCGGCAGGAAACGGGCCTTTATGGTGCCCGGATAACGCATGAACTTGCGGCGCGGCCAGTAGAGGCCGGCGACATGGGCGACCGGCACCACGGGAACGCCCAGTTGGGTATAGAGCTCGACGATGCCGTATTTGTAGGACGGCTCGGCGCCCGGTGGGCGACGAGTGCCTTCCGGGTAGATGATAAGCTGACGCGGGTTGCGCGCCATCTCCTGCCTTGTCGCGGCAACGACCGCTTTCAGCGCCTTGGAGCGGCTGCCGCGGTCGACCGGGATCATGCGCATCTTCATGATGTACCAGCCGAAGAAGGGGATCCAGGTCAGTTCCCGCTTCAGGATATACAAGGCGTCGTCGAGATAAGGAAAAAAGGCGATCGCGTCCCAGAAGGACTGGTGCTTCGGCGCCAGGATGAAGGACCCCTCAGGCAGGTTCTCGGAACCCGTGATTTCGCTCCTGGTGCCGGCGATCTTGTCGTAAAGCCACATCGAGGTGCGCGACCAGAATTTCGGCACGAACCAGGCGCGGTGGCGGGGCGACAGGAAATAGAAGGGCGTCCAGAAGATCATCTGAACGACCAGGCTGAGATAGAAGGCAAGGTTGAACGCCAGCGAGCGGATAATGAGCATGCGGGAAAGGGCCCGGTGTGGAAGTGAGCGTTGGTTACACCAAGCGCGGGCAAAAAGGAAACGGCGCGACGGTCGGGCGCATCACAGCGAACGCGCCAGCCGCTCCTTCAGGCGGGGCGCCGCGAAATCGAGGAAGGCCCGAAGCTTCACCGGCAGCAGGCCCTGACCGGCATGCACGAGATTGACCGGCCAGGGCGGCGGCTCGAACGGCTCGAGCACGACATGAAGCGCGCCGGCGCGCACCGCGGCGTCCGCCTGATAGGAGAGCACCTTCGTCAGGCCGAGGCTGGCGATCGCCGCATCGATTGCTGCCTCGGCGGTGTTGAGCTGCAGCCGCGAGCGGACCGGAACCACGGTTTCGCTCTTGCCGGTGCCGAAGCTCCACGTCGCGGGAGAGGCAAGCCCTTCGAAGGTGATGCAGTTGTGGCCTGAAAGGTCGCGCGGTTCGAACGGCGTGCCATGCTTCGCAAGATATGCCGGGCTGGCGCAGACGATGCGGCGGATCTGGCCGACGCGCGTTGCGACCATGGCCGAATCCGGCAGCGCGCCGATGCGCACGGCAAGATCGATATGCTCCTCGATCAGATGCGTGATCCGATCGGACAGCGTCAGGCGGATGTCGACGTCGGGATAGGCGGCCAGAAAATCTGTAACAATCGGCAGCACATGCAGGCGGCCGAAGACGACCGGCGCAGTGATCACCAGCTCGCCGGTCGGGCTCAAGTATTCGCCAGCGGCGGCGCGCTCGGCTTCGCCCACCTCATCGAGGATACGGCGGCAGGCGGCGAGATAGGAACGACCAGCGTCCGTCAAGGTGAGGCGCCGCGTCGAGCGGTTGAGCAGACGCGTCTTGAGGTGCCTCTCCAGTTCGGAGAGCTTGCGGCTGACGGTGGCGAGCGGCACGCCGGCATGTCGCGCGACGGCGGAAAGGCTGCCGGCCTCCACGGTGGCTACGAACAAGAACATGGCGTCGAGGCGGTCCATTTATTCTTCCGAAATGTGGAAGGATGGATTGCAAATATGCCTTCTACCTCCGGATTTCGGAAGGGGCTACATGTCGTTCCACTTTGGCAGAGGACAGCCGCCATGGACGCCTTCACCAGCGACGTCGCCTTTACCCCTACGGTCAAGGCCATCCAGTCCCGCAAGGGCTCGCGCGCATCTTATGCGCGGGTCGAGGAGCGCGGCGGCTGGCGGGCGACGATCACGCCCGACCTCGCCGCCTTCGTCGAGGCGCAGACCAGTGTGTTCCTGGCGACAGCCAATGGCGGAGGTCAACCCTATGTTCAGCATCGCGGCGGGCCAGCCGGCTTCCTGAAGGTGCTGGACGAGCAAACGATCGGCTTTGCCGATTTCTCGGGGAACCGGCAGTTCATCACCCAGGGCAATCTTGCGGACAATGCCCAGGCCTTCCTGTTCCTGATCGACTACATGCTTCGGCAGCGCATCAAGATCTGGGG
The DNA here is from genome assembly GCF_004023205.1 of Mesorhizobium sp. M1A.F.Ca.IN.020.03.2.1. Classification (NCBI taxonomy): domain Bacteria; kingdom Pseudomonadati; phylum Pseudomonadota; class Alphaproteobacteria; order Hyphomicrobiales; family Phyllobacteriaceae; genus Mesorhizobium; species Mesorhizobium sp. M1A.F.Ca.IN.020.03.2.1. The sequence goes on from NZ_RZSV01000137.1 coordinate 6,450, forward strand.
CACAGCGCGCGTCGTCGAGGACGATGCGGAGCTGACGGCGAGGCTGATGCCGGCCAACTACAAGGCGCGGCCGGAGCAGGCGATCCTGTTCAGCGTCACGGCCTGGGATGCAAATTGCCCGCAGCATATTCCGCAGCGCTTCGAGGCGGCGGATGTGGCCGCCGCGCTTGCCGAGCGGGATAGACGCATTGCCGGTCTGGAGCAGGAGATCGCACGCCTGCGCAACAGCGCGTCTGGCGAAGCTTAGTTCTTGCTCACCGTAGAGGCTTCGGCGAGCGTGACGCCCTCGGTGGTCGGCCGAAGCGGGACGATGCCGCGCGCCAGCGCCAACACATATTTGCTGTATTCGGTGAGCAGCACGCGCAGTGCTTCCGGCTTGGTCAGCCAGCTGCCATTGCCGAGCTTGTTGTTGACCACCGGATAGGGCTCAAGCCGCGCGCCATGCAGCAGCCGGCCCATCTCGAGCAGGCTGCGCGGCATGTGGTAGTTGTTGGTGACGACGATGATGCTGCCATAGGCGTGGCTTTCCACCCATTTGGCGCTCTCCTCGGCATTGCCGATCGTGTCGAGCGCGGCGCGGTCGATGTCGACGCAGCAGGAGAACAGCTGCTTGTCGCCGCCCATCGCCGCTTGCAATTGGCGGCGGCTCGCCGTGGGGTGAACACCGCTGATCAAGAGCCGCTCGCCCTTGCCTGATGCCAGCAGATCCATGGCGGCGTCGAGCCTCGACTGACCACCGGTGAGCACGATGATTGCGTCGGCCCTGGCCGGATTGACCGGCGTCGTCATGTTGCTGACCTTGTCGGCAAACCAGCCGAAGCCGCCGGCGAAAAGCGCCAGCAGGGCGAGCACGAAGAAACCGCAGAGACGAAGCGCAAATCTGAGACGACCGGTTCTTGCAGACGCAGCACCGCGCGTAAGCGCCGCTGGCATCCGTCCAGCCGTTCCGATCGAGTCCCGCGCGTCCATCATCCCCAGGTTAATCCTGAAAACATCCAATGGTTAACTCTGAAACGTCGCCTTTCATAGATAGCACGGCGCACATTGCGTTACGGCAGTTTCCCTTGCGTGATCATGCACTTGTGGAGTCCGGATCGCATTGGAAACCCAACTTGCCACCTCTTGCATTCGCGCCACCCTTGGCTACGCGTCATGATCAGACCGCCTCCGGCTGCCGGATGTCGATCTCGCTGAGATAGGCGACGACCGTGGCATGCGAGGTCGCAGCGGTCAGCGCGCCGATCACCAGCACCATCAGGGCGACGCCGAGATAGCCGGTGGAGCCGATCGCGAAATTGCCGAACAGCGCGGTCGCCTGGTCGGCCTCAGGCGTCGCCATGTTGCGCGACGACCACCAGGAAAAGACGATGAAGACCATGATAGCGGCGGCACCTCCGGCGGCGGCGCCTTTCATGCCGGTGACCAGGAAATGCCAACGGAATTCGCGCGCGATGAAGCGGGCCTCGGCGCCGACAAAATGCAGGACCTCGATGATGTGGCCGTTGCCGGCCATGGCGCCGCGCGTGGCGAACACCACCGTCAGCACCGTCGCCGATAATATCAGCGCCAAAACGGCAAAGCCGATCGTCACTGTCGTATGCGCCATGGCGACCAGCCGGTCGACCCAGGTGCGATGGTCGTCGAGCGCGGCGCTCGGCAGCTTGGGCGTGATCGCGGCGCGCATGGCCGCGAAGTCGGGCGGATTGGCCTCGTCGATGGTGACGACGATGAGGCGCGGCACCGGCAGTTCATCAATGTTGAGGCCGGTGCCCAGCCACGGCTCCAAAAGGCGCGCCGTCGCATCGCGGTCGACGATCCTCGTACCCTTCACACCCGGGAACTCGCTGGCGATCTCAGAGGCCTGCGCGAGGGCTGCTTCCATGTCGAGGCCCTCGACGGGCTTGATCTGGATCGTCGCCTCGCGCGAGATCTGGTTCTCCCAGACCGAGGCGGTGTCGCGCACCAGCGTCACGGCGCCGAAGGTTAGGCAGGACAGGAAGGTCATGATGGCGATGACCAGCACCAGGGCCCGGCCGGCGATGTTGTGCGCCGGCACGATCGGCGCCATCTTGCGCTGGACACGGCGAACGACAGCCGGCGTCTCGACGGCTTCCTCGTGCAGGTGATCGGCCGGAAGTTCAGTCATAGACGTCCAGCCTTCCGCCGGCCAGAATCATGCGCCGCGCATCGACCTGCTCCATCAGGCCGAGGTCGTGGGTTGCGATCACCACGGCGGTGCCGAGCCGGTTGAGCTCGATAAAGAGCCTCAGCAGCCGGCGCGCCAACGGCGGATCGACGTTGCCGGTCGGCTCGTCGGCAAGCAGGATCTCCGGCTGCTCGATCAGCGCGCGAGCGATCGCAGCACGCTGCTTCTCGCCGCCCGACAGCACCGGCGGCAGCACATGCATGCGCTCCCCGAGGCCAACCCATTTCAGGAGCTCGGTGACGTCGGTGCGATAGCTCGCCTCCTCGCGCCCGCGGACGCGCAACGGCAGCGCCACGTTCTCGTAAGTGGTCATGTGGTCAAGCAGGCGGAAATCCTGGAACACCACGCCGATGCGGCGCCTGAGCAGCGGCAACTCGCCGCGCGAGATGCGCGAACGATCCTTGCCGAAAATGGTGATCAGGCCGCGCGTCGGCTTCAGCGACATGAAAAGCAGGCGCAGCAAGGTGGTCTTGCCGGCGCCCGAGGGGCCGCTCAGGAACTGAAAGGAGCGCTCCGGAATGTGCAGGGAAATGTCGCGGAGGATCTCCGGACCCATGCCATAGCGGAGGCCGACATTTTCGAAGCGGATCACGTTCGGCGACCTGAAACCTTAGGCGGCATCCCGCCAGCCTGTTCTCTGCCAAGACCATCGGCCGGCATGGTTAATCGTTGGTTAATTTCTGCGCGCTTTCGACATTTCACAGCAGTTCCGGTGGGGAAGCGTTAACCATTTGCGTTTACCCAAAAGCAACGAAGATTGCACTGGGGCCGTAATGGCTGAGGATAGAACCGCGCGCTCTGTTTCCGGCGAAATCATGACCGGCACGGCGACAAAGGCCGCGCCGGAGCGCGTCATCCTCGACACCGATGTCGTCGATGCCGACTATGTGGTGCTGCCGCGATTCGCCGCCCGTTCGGAACCGCTTGCGGCGCCGTTGCCGCCGCAAGCGCCCTCGACGCCATCCATCGCTGGCATGGGCATGCTGCGCAAACCGGAGGCTGCGCCGGCGCGGCCGGCCTCGCGTGGCGGTCCAATCTTCTGGGCCGCCGGAGTGGGCGCCGCACTCGTGGCTTTCTGGGTGTCGGGCGGTCATGCCCTGGTGCGTCAGAGCCCCTTCTGGGCGGCTGCGCAGCCGGCAAGCGCGCTCAGCATTTCCGGTGTGACGTCGCGAATCGATGCCTCGGGGCTGAAGCCCATCCTGTTCATCGACGGCGAGGCCGCCAATGACGGCGTACGGGCGGAGTCGCTGCCGCCGCTCGAGATCCGCGTCACCGACAATGCCAGCAATGTCATCCGCTACAGGTTGGGGACATCCAACCGCTCGCTGGCGCCCGGCGAAAGATTCGGCTTTTCCAGCCGGCTCGATGTCCCTAGAAACGGCGTGAAGGCCGTATCGGTCACCTTCGCCGGGTAGGGGCATCGATATTCAGGTGATGCCGGCCTGCAATTAGTGGTTTCCTGCGCTTAGGTGCTCACGTGCTTGAGTACGCTCTGCACCGGTTCTCGGAACCCGCTATTTTGGGTTCGGCCTGACCTGAATATTGATGAACCTAGCCCTTCCGGCGTTGCAGGCGATTCTGAAGGAAAAAGCTATGCCAGTTGTACGCGGCAAGGACATCGAGGTCCTGTTTTCGGCGTCGGCGATCGCCCGGCGCAATCTCGAGCTCGCCAAGGAAATCGCCGGGCGCGACTATCACGACCTGCTTGTGATATCGATCCTGAAAGGCTCGTTCGTCTTTGCCGCCGATCTTATCCGCGCCATGCACGACGTCGGCCTGTCGCCCGAGGTCGAATTCATCTTCATCTCCAGCTACGGCGCCGGCACCACAAGCGGCGAGGTCAAGGTGCTGCGCGACATCGACAACGAGGTCGCCGGCCGCGACGTTCTTTTGATCGACGACATCCTCGAATCCGGCAAGACGCTTTCCTTCACCCGCGACCTGATGCTGTCGCGCGGCGCCAGGAGCTGCGCCATCGCGGTGCTGCTCGACAAGCGCATGCGCCGCCAGACCACGCTCAACGCCGATTATGTCGGCTTCGACTGCCCCGATTATTTCGTCGTCGGCTACGGCATGGACGTCGCGCATGCTTTCCGGGAATTGCCGTTTGTCGGGGTCGTGAAAGGCGACAAGTAAGGTCGCGCCGAAAGAGGCCGCATAGACGTTTCAAATTTTCAGAAAACGTCAACGTTTCGGCGGCATCTATCTCGGCATGGCAAAGCTTTTGATCGTCGAGGACGATGAATCCGTCCGCACCCTCGCTGCCCGCGCGCTGGAGCGTGATGGGCACAGTGTCACCATCGCCGCCGATGGCGCGCAGGGGCTCACCCTGATCCGCCAGCAGCGCGGCAGCTACGATCTCGTGGTATCCGATATCCGCATGCCGGAGATGGACGGCATCGAGATGGCGACCGCGGCGGCAAAACAGTTTCCGGCCATGAAGATCATGCTGATGACCGGCTATGCCGACCAGCGCGAGCGCGCCGAGGAATTGAACGGCATCATCCTCGACGTCGTGCAGAAGCCGTTCACGCTTGCCGAAATACGCGCCCGCGTCGGACGGGCATTAAGCTGCTTCGCTTGATCGTTCAGACGGCATCGCCGGTCGCTGCGATTGCAGGTGCTGCGCCGCGTCGGCGCTCACCGTTCAGTGCGGCCAGACCGGCGCCGATGATCAGCGCCGCGCCCAGCACCGTCGTTGACCGCGGGACCTCGGCGAAGAACAGGAAGCCCCACAGCGGCGACCAGAGGATGCCCGTGTATTCGAAGGTTGCGACCCGGTTGGCGGGCGCCATCCGGTAGGCCTGCGACAGCAAGATCATGCCGGCGGAGGCAACGAAGCCGCAGGCCGCCATCTTCAGGAAGTCCGGCAGCGCCGGCCAGACCCACGGCCGCACCAGGAAGTCGAGGCTCGGGTGGCCCGCATGGGTAATGCCGGCAAGATGAAACACCGCGGCCACCGCCACAGCGCCGGTGAGATAGGCGCCGTTCTGGTAGAAGGCCATCACCGTCGAGGATTCGGTCTCGCCGATCCGGCGCGCCATCAGTTGCGAGAACCCGTAGAGGAATGCCGAGCCGAGCGACAGCAGTGCCGCCCAGTCGAACAATCCGGCGCCCGGACGCAGCATCACGACCACGCCCACGAGGCCGATCAGCACCGTCGTCAGCGTCCGCCAGGAGACGTGCTCGCCGAGATAAGGCCCGGCAAGCAACATGATGAAGAGCGGCGCCATGAAATAGAGCGCTATCGCGTCGGCCAGCGAGAGGGCGGCAATCGCCAGATAGTAGACGGTGTAGGAGCTGAATTGGATGAAGCCGCGCAGCGTCAGCATGCCCGCTCGTTTCGACAGCAAGGCTGTCAGGCCGACATCGGCCTGGACGATAACGATCAGGATCGGCAGCGCCACGAGGGCGCGGATCGCCATCACTTCCGTCACCGGATAGCTGCCCGAAACCGCCTTCACCAGCGGGTCCTGCAACGAAAAGACAAGAACGCCGAGGCAGAGGCTCAAAATGCCAAGCACCATCCGGTTCTGCATGTTCGTTCCAGTGAAAAAGAGCCCGCCACCGTTTCGGGCAGCGGGCACGAGTGAGGACTCTTCGAATTGGTCCGCTGCCGAATCTCACGGCCGCATATCCAATGGGTAGAGCAACTATCCTGCGACGTTTGACATGTTGCAAACGAATTGGAATGATACCAGCAATCAAAATTTCTTATGGCGGCATCGATGAAGCCCACCCTCGACAGCGACCTCCTGCGCACCTTCGTGGCGGTGGCCGAGACCGGCAATTTCACCAAGGCGGCGGAAAAGGCCGGACGCACCCAGTCGGCGGTGTCCATGCAGATGAAAAAGCTGGAAGACATGGTGGGCGACAGCCTGTTCGAGCGCGGCTCTCGCGGGGTGGCGCTGACACGCCGCGGCGGCGAGCTCATCACCAACGCCCGCCGCATCGTCTCGCTGCTCGACGAGACGGCGGCATCGCTGGTCGCGCCGCCGCTCGGCGGGCTGGTGCGCATCGGCATTCCTGCCGAATACGGGCGGTCAATCTTGTCGCGGGCACTTGGCGAATTCGCCAAACGCCACCCGCGCGTGGAGGTCACGGTGCGTTACGCGCATTCCGACTCGCAGGTGAGGGCGCTTGCGGCCGGCGAACTCGACCTTGCGGTGGTGTTCGAGTGGGAAGGTCTTTCCGGCGGCGATGTGCTGATGCACGATCCCACGGTATGGGTGACGTCAACGCTGCATCACATGCATGAGGAACGGCCGGTGCCGATCGCGCTTTACAGCCGCAATGGCTGGTGTCGGGACTTCGCGATCAAGTCGCTGCAGCAGCGCGGCCTCGACTACCGCGTCGCCTACACCAGCGACACCAATGGCGGCCTGACGCTGGCGGTCACTTCTGGCCTGGCGATCGCACCGATCTCGCGCAGCAACATCCCGCCCGATTGCCGCGAACTGACCGCCGCCGACGGCTTCGGCGACATCGATTCCTCGAATGTGGTGCTTCACCGCAATCCGCTGGCGACGGGCGAAGCGATCGACGGGATGGAAAACGCGATCCGCGAGGCTTTCATGCTGACCAGGCAGGCACAGGCAACAGCCAGTCTTTGACGTACGAAACGGTCCGCTCAATCCGGCGGTCCGCTCTCCATCCGCTTGAGCCAGCGCATGGCATCCTCAAGGCGATCGTCGCCCCAGAACAGCTCGCCGTCGACGACGAAGCTCGGCGAGCCGAAGACGCCGAGCGCCTTGGCCTGCTCCGTCGCGGCCGCGAGCTCGGCCTTGGCGTCATCGCTGTCGGCCCGCCGAAGAACCGGCTCCGCTTTCTGTCCGGCCTTCTCGATGCTAGCCGAAATGTTTGGCTCGCTACCAGCCGGCTCACCCATTTCAAACCAGCGCCGGTACGTTTCCCGGGCATAGGCTTCGCACCAGCCCTCGCGCGCCGCGATGAGAGCCACGCGATTGGCGCGTTCGAGCTCGGCCAGCGGGTAGGGGGCCGGCAGTTTCGGCACCATCCTGTACATCGCCGCTCGGCGCTCGATGTCGCGCCACATATAAGCGGCCTTCGCCGGCTTCTTGGCAAAGGGAATGTTGTCCATCTCGATCATGATGGCGCGCACATTGAAGGGTAGCCAGCGGAACTCGATGCCGGTCTCAGCCGCAACCTCGGCGAGACGCATCACCGAAAGATAGGTGTAGGTGCTGCCGATGGAGAACCAGAAGTCGATCATCGCCAGTCTCCCTTGACGATGACGATACCGGCAGGCAGCGCGGCCTGCAATGCGTGTGGCGAGAGCGACCTGCGGCTGCCCGCTACCTCAGTCTCTTTCGAAAAAGGTCAGGCGATTGCCGAACGGATCGATCACCGTGACCTCCTTCGTCTGCCAAGGCGTCGTCTCGAGGCCCGGCCTGTTGAAGCGGTAGTTCTTGGCCTTGAACTCGCGATGCAGCTCAATGATGCCGTCCGTTTCGATGCGTATATTGGCACCGGGCGAGCCGTCGCCATGATGCTCGCTCAAATGCAGCTCGCAGCCGTCGCGGGCGACGCCCATATAGAGCGGCGCGTTGTCGTCGAAGCGATGCTCGAAGCGGACCTCGAAACCGAGGAAGCCGAGGTAGAACTCTCGCGCCTTGACGGTATCGAACATGCGCAGGATCGGGGTGACGGTTCCAAGCTTCGGCATGTCGGCGGTGACCGGTGTGGGCGCTATTTCAGTTCGAGCAGGCGTTCGAGGTAGCTGCGCTCGATGTCCGGGCTGAGCGCGTTGCCGAGGCGCTTGCGGATCGCTTCGAGGATCTGGCGGGCGCGCTGCACGTCGATCTCGTCGGGCACCTTGACGGAGTTGCCGTCGTCGGGGCCCTTTGTGGCGCGCGGCCGGCCAAGCGGGTCGCGGTCGGCGTCCTGCTGACGTCCGCCCTGTTCGCTGCCGCCCTGGTCGCCCTGCATGGCCTGCATCTGCTTCATCATCTCCTTGGCGCCGCGGCGCAGCGCCTCCAGCGCGCGGCCCTGGTGGCCGACCGCCTGGTCGCCTTCGCCTTCGCCCAGCGCCTGCTCGGCATCGCCCATGGATTTGCCGGCCTCGCCGAAGCCCTCATTGGGCTGCATGCCCATGCCTTCGAGGCCCTTCTTCAGCTTGTCGAGCTCGCTCTGCAACTGGCCCTGACCTTCCTGCAGCTGCTTCAGCGCATCCGCGAATTCCTGCGGCGTCATTTGCTTCGGCCGGCCGAGCGGGTCGCGGTCATCACCGGGCTTCTGCCCATCCTGCGACTGCTCGCCATCCTCGCCCAGCTGCTCGTCGCGATTTGCACCGCGCTGCCGATCGCCGCGCTGCATCTGATCGAGGCGGAAGGTATCGTTCATCATCTCCTGCTGGCGCCGCATGATCTCGCCCAGCTTGTCCATCTGCTGGCGCATCTCGCTGTCCTGCTCGCCGGCCTGCTGCTGGCGCCCGGCCTGCAGGTTGTTCATCATGTCCTGCAGTTCCGACAACAACTGCTGGGCCCGGTCTCGGTCGCCGGATTTGGCGAGATTCTCGATCTCGTCCATCATCCGGTTGATGTCGCTCTGGCGCAGTTCCCGACCGTTCTGCTGCATCTGCGGCGCGTTCGGGTTCTGCTGGGCGCGCTGGGCGAATTCCTGCAGGAACTGGTTCATCGCCTCGCGAAGTTCCTTCATCGCCTTTTCGAGCTCTTCGTCGCTGGCGCCGTTTTTGATGGCGTCCTGTAGCGCCTGCTGCGCCTGGCGCAGCAGGCGCTACAGGACGCCATCAAAAACGGCGCCAGCGACGAAGAGCTCGAAAAGGCGATGAA
>NZ_RZSV01000138.1:0-15392 GCF_004023205.1 Mesorhizobium sp. M1A.F.Ca.IN.020.03.2.1
CGCCGACGCCTTGCTGGATGCGGCTGCGCAAGCTGGAAAAGGCCGGCATCGTCTCGGGCTACCACGCCGCGATCGCCATGCGCGCGATCGCGCCGGTGGCGACCGTGCTGATGGAGGTGACATTGGCCAGCCACCGGCAAGCCGATTTCGACCGTTTCGAGCGGGTCATCCGCGACGTGGCCGAGATCGTCGCCTGCTGGTCGGTCGGCGGCGGCGTCGACTATGTGCTTAAAGTGATGGCGCGGGACATCGACGCCTATCAACGGCTTGTCGACGCCCTTCTGGAACGCGAGATCGGCATCGACCGCTACTTCACCTACATCGTCACCAAGACGGTGAAGGAGGAGTCCGTGGTGCCTGTCGCCGACCTGTTGCCAGGCTGAAGCCGGACAGATCGTCTGGCCCGGCGGGCCATGGGAGACAATCTCTCTCCTGGCGGCTGCCGAAAAAGCCTCTCTGTCTCGGTCGCGCGGCTAATCTCTCCGCATCGCCTTGGCACCGGGAGACAAACGATGTCCGCGCATTTTGCACGCCCACACCGCCACGAAGCACTGGATCGTCTCGCCGATCGCCGGCTGCTGCGCGATCTCGGCTATATCGGGGGCCATTGGACCGCCGGCGACTCGGCTGCGAGCTTCGCAGTCACCGATCCGGCCACCGGCGCTACAGTCGCCTTCGTTGCCGCCCTCGGCGCAAGCCAAACGGCGGCGGCTGTCGACGCGGCAGCGCGTGCCCTGCCGGCCTGGCGCTCCGCGCTGCCGCAGGAGCGCTCCGGAATCTTGCGAAAATGGTTCGAGCTGATCGTCGCCGCCAAGGACGACCTGGCGCTGCTGATGACGCTTGAACAGGGCAAGCCGCTAAAGGAATCGCTGGGCGAGATCGACTACGCCGCCTCCTTCGTCGAGTGGTATGCCGAGGAAGCAAAGCGCCTCAATGCCGAAAGCGTCACCAGCCATTTGCCGAATGCTCAGATGACCGTTCGCCGCGAGCCGCTCGGCGTCGTCGGCGTCGTCACCCCATGGAACTTTCCGTCGGCCATGCTCACCCGCAAGGCCGCTGCGGCGCTTGCCGCCGGCTGCACCGTGGTGGCGCATCCGTCCTCGGAAACGCCGCTTTCGGCGCTGGCGCTGGCCGAGCTCGGCGAGCGTGCCGGCCTGCCCGCCGGCGTCTTCAACGTTGTCACCGGGGATGCGCGCACCATCGTCGGCGCGATGTGCGCTGACGCCCGGGTGCGCGCCATGAGCTTCACCGGTTCGACCGACGTCGGCCGGCTGATTGCCGCGCAGAGCGCGCCGACGATGAAGCGACTGGTCATGGAGCTCGGCGGCCATGCGCCGCTGATCGTCTTCGGTGATGCCGATATCGAAAAGGCGGTGACGATCGCCCTCGACGCCAAATTCGCCACCTCCGGCCAGGATTGTCTTGCCGCCAACCGCATCTATGTGCAGCGCCAGATCTATGACCGCTTCTGCGCCGCCCTCGCCCGTCGCATCGAGCGTCTGCGCACCGGCAACGGGCTTTCACCCGACGCCGATATCGGCCCGCTGATGCATGAGCGCGCCGTCAAGAAGGTGGAGGAGCAGGTCGCAGACGCGCTGGCTCGCGGCGCGCGCTGCCTCATCGGCGGCAAGCGCCATGCGGCCGGGCCGCTGTTCTATCAGCCAACGCTGCTCGTCGATGTGCCGGACGAGGCGCTGATCATGCATGAGGAAACCTTCGGCCCGGTCGCCGCCGTCACCCCGTTCGACGAGGAACGGGAAGTCGTCGCCCGCGCCAATGCTACCGAATATGGCCTCGTCGCCTATGTCGTGACCGAGAACGGCGCGCGCCAGGCGCGCATGGGTCGCGCGCTGGAATACGGTATGGTCGCGATCAACCGGGTGAAGATCACCGGCGCGCCGATCCCGTTCGGCGGCGTCAAGCAGTCCGGCATCGGCCGCGAAGGCTCGCGCCATGGCCTCGAAGCCTTCACCGATCTGAAATACCTTTGTCTGGACGTCGCCTAGCGCACGCCGGAAGAATTCCCTGCAAGGAGAAAAAAGATGCTCGAACAGTCCAACGAACTTTCGGCCTGGGATCGCGACCACTTCTTCCATCCCTCGACGCATATGGGCACGCATGCGCGGGGCGAGTCCCCGGCACGCATCATGGCCGGCGGCGAAGGCGTCACCGTCTGGGACAACACCGGCAAGAAGAGCATCGATGCCTTTGCCGGCCTCTATTGCGTCAATGTCGGCTATGGCCGCCACAAGATCGCCGATGCCATTGCTGATCAGGCCAAGAACCTCGCTTATTATCACGCCTATGTCGGGCACGGCACCGAGGCCTCGATCACGCTCGCCAAGATGATCATCGACCGCGCGCCGAAGGGCATGTCGAGGGTCTATTTCGGCCTCTCCGGCTCCGACGCCAACGAGACCAACATCAAGCTGATCTGGTATTACAACAACGTTCTCGGTCGGCCGGAGAAGAAGAAGATCATCTCGCGCTGGCGCGGCTACCACGGCTCCGGCGTCATGACAGGATCGCTGACCGGGCTCGAGCTGTTCCACAACGCCTTCGACCTGCCGCGCGCGCCGATCATGCACACCGAGGCCCCCTATTATTTCCGCCGCGCCGACCGCTCGATGAGCGAGGAGCAGTTTTCGCAATATTGCGCCGCCACGCTCGAGGAGATGATCCTTGCCGAGGGCCCGGACACCGTCGCGGCCTTTATCGGCGAGCCGATCCTCGGCACCGGCGGCATCGTGCCGCCGCCCGCCGGCTATTGGGAAAAGATCCAGGCAGTGCTGAACAAATACGACGTGCTGCTTGTCGCCGACGAGGTGGTGACCGGCTTCGGCCGTCTCGGCACCATGTTCGGCTCCGACCATTACGGCATCAAGCCGGACCTGATCACCATCGCGAAGGGCCTGACGTCTGCCTATGCGCCGCTTTCCGGCGTCATCGTCTCCGACAAGGTCTGGCAGGTGCTGGTCAGGGGTTCCGACAAGCTGGGCTCGCTGGGCCACGGCTGGACCTATTCGGCGCATCCCATCTGCGTCGCCGCGGGCGTCGCCAATCTCGAACTGATCGACGAGATGGATCTGGTGAGGAATGCCGGCGAGACCGGCGCCTATTTCCTCGCCGAGCTGGCCAAGGCCGTCGGCGGCCACAGAAACGTCGGCGAGGTCCGCGGCGACGGCATGCTGGCTGCGGTCGAGTTCGTCAGGGATCGCGACGATCGCGTCTTCTTCGATCCGGCGCTCAAAGTGGGCCCGCAGATCGCCACGACGCTCGCGGCAAGCGGCGTCATCGGCCGCGCCATGCCGCAGGGCGACATCCTCGGCTTCGCGCCGCCGCTTTGCCTGACGCGCGAGGAGGCCGACACCATCGTCGCCAAGACCGCCGACGCCGTGAACAGCGTGTTTGCCAGCCTCTGAAGCAATCCAGGAAGGTGTGAACGGTTTTCCGTCCGGAGTTGCGTGAAAGCAAAGGAACAGACCGACATGAATGCCATAACCAGAACCGTCCCCGCCACGATGGCCGCCGTGCAACTCACCGGCCACGGCGGCCTGGAAAAACTCGTCTATCGCACCGATGTGAAGGTGCCGCCGCCGGCTGCCGGCGAGGTGCTGGTCAAGGTCAGCGCCTGCGGCATGAACAACACCGATGTCTGGGTGCGCCAGGGCGCCTACGGCACCGAGGAAGACGCGGCCGCCGTGTCGACCTGGCGCCGGCAAGGCAACACACTGACCTTTCCGCGCATCCAGGGCACCGATACGGTGGGCACCATCGTCGCCGTCGGTGACGGCGTACCCTCCGAGCGCATCGGCGAACGCGTCATGGTCGACTTCTCCATCTACAACCGTGACGACGATTCGCTTGCCGACATCGACTATATGGGCCACGGCCGTGACGGCGGCTATGCCGAATACCAGGCGCTGCCGGCCGAGAACGCGCATGTCGTCAATACCGATTTGAGCGATGTCGAGCTCGCCACCTTCTGCTGCGCCTATCTCACCGGCGAGCAGATGCTGGAACGTGCAGGCTTGAAGGCCGGCGAACGGGTGCTGGTCACCGGCGCCTCCGGCGGTGTCGGCTCCGGCATCGTGCAGCTGGCGCGGGCGCGGGGCGCCATTCCCTATGCCGTGGTCGGCAAGGGCAAGGAGCAAGCGGTGCTCGACATCGGCGCCGAGAAAGTGATCACGCGCGGCGTGGCCGACCTGCCTGCCGCCGTCAACGAAGCGACCGCTGGCCAACCCATCGACGTGGTCGCCGACCTTGTCGGCGGCGCCATTTTCAATGATCTGCTGCGCATCCTGCGGCCCGAGGGACGCTACACCACCGCAGGCGCCATCGCGGGGCCGGTGGTGCAGTTGGACCTGCGCACCATGTATCTCAAGCAGCTTCAGCTGCACGGATCGAGCCAGGGCACCAGGGCGGATTTCCGCCGCATCGTGCGCTACATCGAGGAGAAGAAAATCCGCCCGCTGGTCGGCGGCGTCTACAAGCTGTCGGACTTCCACCGCGCCCAGACCGACTTCATGGCCAAGGACTTCGTCGGCAAGCTGGTGGTGGTGCCGGACGCGATTGCCGACACGAACAAGTAGCGGCCGATGGCGGCGGCCGACGGGTTGACCTTGGCGGTCAGACCTTGCGCTCCTGAAGGATGTTGCCGCCATCCACGACGATGACGGCTCCGTTGACATAGCTGGCGCCGTCGGACGCCAAGAACAGCACAGCCGCGGCGACCTCCTCCGGAGTGCCGGCGCGTCCAAGCGGCGTGTTTTGCGCCGCGAGGAGTTCTTCCGGGGTCGAGGCGCCCGTCGCGATCCAGCCCGGCGCCACGGCGTTGACGGTGACGCCGCTGCGGCCGACCTCCAGCGCAAGCGCATGCGTCAGCCCGACCATGCCTGCCTTGGCGGCGGAATAAGCGGCCTCGCCTTCGTTGGAAACGTAAGGGCCGGTGACCGAGGCCATGTTCACCACGCGTCCATGGCCGCGCTCTACCATGCCGGCCAGAAATGCGCGTGTGGCAAGGAATGTGGTCTTCAGGCTGACATCGATGCCGCGGTCCCAGTCGCTTTCGCTGAGATCGAGAAATCGCCGCTGCAGCGCCGGCTGAGCGACCGTTCCCATCCCGGCATTGTTGACGAGGATATCGATCTCGCCGACCTCCGAGCAGAGCCGCTCGACATCCGCTGCACGCGTCAGATCGGCCATCACCGCACGAACGTCGAGCCCCTCCGCCCGCAGCTCTTCAGCGCGCTGCTCGACGCGATGCGACGAGGCGGTGATCGCGACCGCAAGCCCGGCGTGGCCGAGTGCGCGCGCCACCGCGACGCCGATGCCGTCGGCGGCGCCCGCGCCGGTCACCAGCGCCGTGCGGGATTTGCGAAACGTGGTCATGAGCCCTCCAAGGCGATGACGCCAATGCCGCGAGTCAGTATCCGGCGCTGATGCCGAAATCGATCGAAAGCGCGGCCCCGGTGATCGGCGCCGCGCCGGGCTGGCAAAGATAATGGATGAAGGAGGCGATCTCTTCCACGCCGATGAACCGTGCTCTTTCCCCTTGCGGGTATTGCCCAAGGAGCCTGCGCTTGTAGCCGTCCGGGTCATCTCCGCCATAGGTCCTTGCCTGATACTCGATCATTGGCGTCGCCGTGTCGCCAGGACAGACGGCGTTGACCCTGATGCCGTGCGGCGCAAGCTCCAGGGCGAGAGCCTTGGTCAGCAGCACCAGCCCGCCTTTGGAGGCGCAATAGACCGCCGCGCCGCTGTTGCCAACGATGCCCGCGTCGGAGGCGATATTGATGATAACGCCCTGCGCCGCCGACAGGTGCGGAATGGCGGCCGAGATCAGGAAGAAGGCACCTTTGAGATTGACGTCCAGCACCAGGTCCCATTGCTCTTCGCGGACCTCGCTTGCCGCTCCCTCGAGCCAGACGCCGGCGGCGTTGACGAGAATGTCCAGGCCGCCTCCCCATTCGCGGGCCTTGTTCACAACCTCTCGGCAGGCAGCGACGGAACGGATGTCGAGCGGCAGACCGATCGCGTTCGCACCGGTCGCGGCAATCCTTGACACGGCCTCGTCGAGTTTCGCGCCGGGAAGGTCGGCGAGCACGATCCGCTCACCGTCAGCCGCAAGGCGCAGTCCCGTCGCAAGACCCATTCCCCCGGCGCCGCCCGCGATCAGGACGGTTCTTGCAGCCATTCGATAACCTCCGCTGTGCGATGAGCGTTGCGGCGAGACACAGTCCGGCATCCGAACCACGTCGGAGAGACATCTCGCATGCGCCACGCCGGACAAACAATGATCACAGCACCGAAGCCATTCGCTTCGCGATCACCCCAGCTCCAGCGTCGTGATGCCGAAAACCTTCGACGGCACATTGCCTGGTTTGCCGCCCCGATACATGCGGGTCGTCGTGAATCCGGGGACCATGCCGACAGCCTGAAGCACGGCGGTGAAGCCGATCTGGGTGGCCGGCACGTCGATATGCAGCGCCTCGCCTGCCGTCCTTCCCGTCAGTTCCGCCATCAAAGCCAGGGCTGTCTCCATGTCGTCCGCGAACAGCGGACCGATCTTGAAACCTTCGCGGCATCGGCGCGCCACGCCGTAGCCGGCAAGGCCGGTCGAGCCAGTGGACATCATCGCGATCCGGGGCGGCCGCAGCCATGCCCGCAGGAAGGCCTCCCGAGGCGCCGGGAAGCACTGGCGGTCATAGGCCAGGATCTCGGCTGTCTCGGCGGCGGCAACGGACCGGATTTCCCGACCCCCGGTCAGTCGGGCCGGACGACCGCTGAAGCGGACGGTCTCATAAGCCGGCACGAAGCCTTTGTGTTGGTAGTTGGCGCGCTGCTCGGCTACGCCGTCGAGGCCGACAATGCGGTCGCCGAGCCGAGCCATGCCGGCATCCCAGACCGCCTTGCCATGGCCTTCACCGCGCCGATCGGGCCGGCAGATATAGAGGCCGATGAAACCGAACTCCGCGCCATAGGCGACGGCCGAGATGCCGGCCACCATCTCGCCGGTGACGAAGGCCCCGATGAACCCTTCAGGATCGGCAGCCCTGAGCGCGGCGGCATCGTCGATGCCCGGATTCCATCCCTCCCTCGCCGCCCACTCGACGAGCGTTTCGACCTCGCTGGCGGTCAGCGTCCGGATCGTTCTCGGCATGGCTTCACTCGGCGGCGGCCTAGAGGCAACGGATTTCAAGCCTCCAGGATAGGTCGCCGCCAGCAGGTTGCAAAGACCGGTTTTGGACGTTGCCGACCTGTCCACTCACGAAGCCCAAGCGTCGATGCTCCTTCGCCGATTCGGCGAAGAGGCCGCCCATTGAACGCTAGACCGTCGAGCGAATTATTATCCGGGTTTTTCGAATCGATGCAAAGGGTTAGCAAGAACGCGTCGAAACATCAGCTGTTGTTCCAATGGGTAACTGGACACGACCGTGGAAGGCGGGGAATCTTCTTTGGTCGTTGCTTCGAATTGAATGGAGTGCCCGAGGAAATGCCCCTGAGCGCCGAAGAAATCGCCAGTCATCCGGCAGCTCTGCGCGGTGTCAAGGAGCAGTCGCGCGCGCTCATCCATATCTACGAAACCAGCCCGCGCCTTGCCGCCGTTTTTGCTACTCAGCAGCGCTGGCTGCTCGGCCATGTCGGACTTGCGCTGCATTTCAGGCGCGACCCCGATGACCGTCGCACCGAAATGACCGTAGCGCGTTTCATCGAGGTCGTGCGCCGCAATTCAGTCGCCAGCCGCAACACCGCCGAAGCGTTCGTCAAGGAAATGCTCCATTACAACGTCGCCGAATACATTTCGTCGCGTGGCGATGGCCGAGCTCATCCCTTGCGGGTGACCGCGGCCACCATCGAGACCTTTACCGGCTGGATCCATGCCCATTTGCGAACGCTCGACCGCATCGATGGCGGAGCCCGGCTGACGACTTTCCTCGAACACCCCGATATGCTGGCCAAGCTGCAGCCATTGATCTGCGACGGATTGCTCGCATCCATTCCGGTGCGGGAACCCCAGCAAACCTTCTCGTTGTTCATCTGGCTCAACAATGGCGGCATCGTCATGGACTGGCTGATGTCGGGTATCGATCCGGAGGACGCCAGCCTCGATAAGATTCCGACCGGCGTCATTTCGATCAGCGAATTTGCGCATTGGCTGAAACTTTCGCGCACGCATCTGGCGCGCAAGCTTCGCGACGCCGAGGCGCTCGGCAGCATCGGCTGGGTCGGCCAGCGCGGACATTCCGTCATGTGGGTGTCGCGGCAGTTCTTCGACGAGTATATGGCCGTTCAGGCAGCCAAGCTCGCCATCGTCGACGCAGCCTTCGAGGCGAGTTTTTCCGGCGCGAGCGAAGGCTGAGCGCCGCGGCGCCTGCTCCGAGCTTGCCGTGACGGCGCGCAAAGAGACGCGCCGTTGAGCCGCTTCGACCATGACGCGGCGCTCAGAGCAATTCCAGGAAAGTGTGAAACGGTCTTCCGTCCGGAATTGTCAAATCAAAGAGATAGGGAGGCTTGCCGTTTCCGTGGAACGGTGAACCGCTCTATGTCCTCAGTCGATGTCGAACGACACGCCTTGCGCCAAGGGCAGGGCCTTGGAGAAGTTCACCGTGTTGGTGGCGCGCCGCATATAGGCCTTCCAGGCGTCCGAGCCGCTCTCCCGGCCGCCGCCGGTTTCCTTCTCGCCGCCGAATGCGCCGCCGATCTCGGCGCCCGACGTGCCGATATTGACATTGGCGATGCCGCAGTCCGAACCGTCGACGCCGAGAAAGCGCTCCGATTCCTGCAGGTCGCGGGTAAAGATCGAGGATGACAGGCCTGCGCCGACCGCATTGTGCAGGTCGAGCGCCTCGTCGAAATCGGCATATTTCATCACATAGAGGATCGGCGCGAAGGTTTCTTCCGTCACCGGCGAAACCTGCTTCGGCATTTCGACGAGCGCCGGATGCACATAGTAAGCCTCGGGATGGCCGTTCTCGAACCGCTTGCCCCCGGTCACCTTGCCGCCATGTGCTTCCGCTTCGTTCAACGCCTTCTGCATATTGTCGAAGGCGGCCTTGTCGATCAGCGGACCGACCAGCGCCGAGGTCTCCAGCGGATTGCCGACCGAAACGCTCTGATAGGCCTTCTTCAGGCGCGGCAGCAGCGCGTCATAGACGCTCTCATGCACGAACAAACGCCTGAGCGTCGTGCAGCGCTGGCCGGCGGTGCCCATGGCGCCGAACGCAATGGCACGCAGCGCCATGTCGAGATCGGCGCTCGGGCAGACGATGCCGGCATTGTTGCCGCCGAGCTCGAGCACCGCGCGTGCAAAACGCTTGGCCAGCCGCGGACCGACCTCGCGGCCCATGCGGGTCGAGCCCGTGGCCGAGACCAGCGGCACCTTCGGATGGTCGACCAGCACCTCGCCGACGGCGCGGTCGCCGATCAGCACCTGGAGCAGGCCTTCCGGCGCATCGGCGCCGAAACGCCTGGCGGCGCGCTCGAAGATCGCCTCGCAGGCAAGCGCCGTCAGCGGCGTCTTTTCCGACGGCTTCCACACCACCGCGTCACCGCACACGAGTGCAAGTGCCGCGTTCCACGACCACACCGCGACGGGGAAGTTGAAGGCCGAGATCACGCCGACGACGCCGAGCGGATGCCAGGTTTCCATCATGCGGTGTCCAGGGCGCTCGGTGGCGATGGTCAGGCCGTAGAGCTGGCGCGAAAGACCGACTGCGAAATCGCAGATGTCGATCATCTCCTGCACTTCACCGAGACCCTCGGACGGGATCTTGCCGACCTCGATCGACACCAGCCGGCCGAGCTCCGCCTTGTGAGCACGCAACTCCTCGCCGAGCAGGCGCACCAGCTCGCCCCGCTTCGGCCCCGGCACCAGCCGCCAGGCGTGGAAGGCCTTGTGCGCGGCATCGATAGCCTTGCCGGCATCGACCGCCGAGATCGACTTCAGTGCAGCGATCTGCTCGCCCGTCACCGGGCTGCGCACGATGAGGTCGCCGCCGGAAAGTGCATCCTTGGCGACGCCAAGTTTCTCCAGAAGTGAGGCCGTTTCCTTCGCAATCGTCATGTTGGTTCCTTTTCAGATCTCGCCTTGGATATGGCGAGCGTCGAAGCCTTGCGCCACGTCTTGTCGGCGCCCTCAGGCACGACGGCGCTTTCATGGCGTGGCATTACTCGTTTCAGGGAAAAACCGCCACCCCGGGATGGTCCAACCCCGGCGCGCAAAATTGGGCCAATAGTGAAAATGGGATCAGCGCGCCTTCTTGGCCTGCGACTTCTCGGTGCTTTCCTTGATCAGCCGGTCGATATGCATGCGGATATGAGCGGCTTCGGCGGCGGTGTTGGCTAAAGCGATCGCGCGGTCGAAGGCCACGCGCGCCTCCTCGCCACGGCCGAGCTGCATCAGCAGGCCGCCCTTCAGGCCGAAGAAGTGGAAATAGCCTGCCAGCCGATCCTCCAGCGGCTCGATCATCGCCAGCGCCGCTTCGGGGCCGCGCACCTTGCTCACCGCAACCGCGCGGTTCAGCGTCACTACCGGCGACGGCTGCATCTGCTCGAGCAAGCCGTAGAGCAGGTCGATCTCGGTCCAGTCCGTATCCTCGGGTGTTGCCGCCCGCGCATGCAATGCCGCGATCGCCGCTTGCACCTGGTATGGGCCAGGCTTGCGATGACGCAGCGCCTTGTCGACCAGCGCCAGGCCCTCGTCGATCATCTTGCGGCTCCAGAGCGACCGGTCCTGATCCTCGAGCAGCACGATCTCGCCATGCGCGTCGAAGCGCGCCGGCGCGCGTGCATGCTGGAGAAGCAGCAGCGCCGTCAGCCCCATGATCTCCGGTTCCTGCTGAAACAGCCTGAGCAGCAGCCGGGCGAGCCGGATCGCCTCCTCGCAAAGCGGCGCGCGGGCCGGCGCCTCGCCGCCATTGGTCGAATAGCCCTCGTTGAAGATCAGATAGATCATGGCCGCGACCGCCGCCAAGCGCTCGGAACGCTCGACCGCGCCTGGCGTCTCGAACGGCACGCCGGCATCGGCGATGCGCGCCTTGGCCCGGGTGATGCGCTGCTCCATGGCGCTCTCGCCGACGAGAAAGGCGCGCGCGATCTGCTTGACGGTCAGGCCGGAGACGATGCGCAGCGCGACCGCGATCTGCTGCGTCGCCGGCAGGTCCGGATGGCAGCAGATGAACAGGAGCCGCAGGATATCGTCGCGATAATGCGCGCCGTCCAGCCGCTCGGCCATATCGCCTTCGGCATCCTCGAGATCGGAGATCTGGTCCTCTTCCGGCATCGGCGCCTGCTTGGCGCGCTTGCGCACCGCGTCGATGCCGCTGTTGCGGCCGACGAAGATCAGCCAGGCCGCCGGATCGCGCGGCGGCCCGTTTTTCGGCCAGTTCTTCAGCGCCCTCAGGCATGCATCCTGGAAAGCTTCTTCCGCGGCGTCGAGGTCGCGGAAATAGCGCAGCAGCGCGCCCATCGCCTGCGGACGGGCGGTGCTGATCGCGTTGCTGATCCAGGCAAGCTCGGTCATGCGGGAACCTTTGTCGGATTGAAGACCGAGATCGGCCTGATCTCGTAGGAACCACCGCTCGGATTGACCTCGGAGAGTTCGCGAGCGAACTCGACTGCTTCGTCCAGGTGATTGCATTCGAGCGTGTAGAAGCCGAGGAACTGCTCCTTGGTCTCGGCGAACGGGCCGTCGAGCACCACCGATTCGCCCTTGACCTTGCGAAGCGTCGTCGCGGCTGTGGTCGGCAGCAGGCGCGCCACCGGCCCCAGCCGGCCTGCCCTGGCGTATTTGTCCTGTACGTTGAGGAGCTTTGCCATGACCTCCTCGTCCTGTTCCTTGCTCCAGGAGCAGACCACGTCTTCGGAGGCGTAGCAGAGAATGGCATAGAGCATGGTGCGTCCTTTCCGTATCAAAGGACGCAACAGTAGGACCCTTCCCGACACAAGGTCGACAAAAAAGTTGTAGGGCTATCGAGGGTTTACGCTATCCTCCTGGTGGTCAGGCTTCGCGCGCCTGCAGCCATCTCAGCACCAGCGTCTCCTCCTCGTCGAGGCCCGGTATAAGGCGCTTTCGTTTGTTGGCTTCGGCCATTTCGCCGAGCAGCTTCCCTTCGGCCCACGCCTCGAAGACGAGCGGATGGATATAGCACCGGCGGCAGACGGCTCGCGTATTGCCGAGTCGTTCGGCGACCTTGTCGACGATACTGTTCATCACGCGGTTTTTCTGGGTCATGCTCTCGGGCAACTCCGCCTGCGCGAACAGCGATGCCGCATGGATGGTGCCGCCCCAGGTGCGAAAATGCTTGGAGCTGAACTCCGGGCCAGATGCCTCGCGAATATAGCGATTGACGTCCTCCGACCGCAGCGGCCGGCGTGTTCCCTCGTCATCAAGATACTGAAACAGCTTCTGGCCAGGCAGGTCCTGCGCGCCGCGCACGATTTTGGCGATGCGTTGGTCGACGAGCTTCAGCTTCCATTCCTTGCCGGACTTGCCCGTGAAGGAGAAGCGCAGGCTGGAACCGGTGATTTCGACATGGCGGTCGCGCAGCGTGGTCAGGCCGAAACTCTTGTTGTCGCGGGCATAGGCGGCATTGCCGACACGGATCATGGTGTTGTCGAGCAGCCAGACGACAGAGGCGACAACGCGCTCCAGCGGAAGTCCATGACGGCGCAGGTCGGCATCGACCTGGCGCCTCAAGGAGGGCAGGCTTTGCGCGAAAGCAACGAGGCTGGAGTATTTGACGCCGTCCCGTTCCTCGGTCCACTGCGGATGATAGCGGTACTGCTTGCGTCCGCGCTGATCCCGGCCGGTCGCCTGGATATGGCCGTTCGGGTCGGGCGAGATCCATACATCCGTCCACGCGGGCGGAATGACGATCGCCTTGATACGGTCAAGGGTGGCCGCGGTGACCGCACTCCCGTTCGGGCCGACATAGGAAAATCCCTTGCCTTTTCTCAGGCGCCGGATGCCCGGATCGGCATCGCTGACATAGCTGAGCGCGGCGCGCTCGGCGGAACTCTGCGCGCCGTTCCCTTGTATTTCCAGACCACCCGCCAGGCGGCCGAAGGACGATTGTGCTCGTTGCAGCATGGTAACTCCACGGAACTGGTCCGTAGATAAGCCGCGCGACAGCGGCTGGTTCCGCCGTCCCCAGAGGGCGTCCTTCAGCTCCGCCGGTCGGCGGACACCTCAGCCATCCAAAGCCTGCCGTCGTCGACATGGGTGGGAAAGTAGTCTCGCCCGGCCGGTATCGCTTCCAGAACCGCTCCCGACTCGTCCGTCAGATAGTCGTAGCCGATCTGCTGCAAACGTTGCTCCGGATCGAGATGATTGTAGAGGTCGCGACGTGCCACGCGCCGTTTCGGCTCGATCATCTTCAAATGATAAAGGTTAAGGCCGCTGTCCCGAAGCTTGAAGCGCAGATCTTCGGGGAACCAGGCCTCATGCAGCCCTTGCGACCGGCTCAGATCCGGGTGATAGGCGGGGAAAAGCCTGTGCTGCATCTTTTGGCCCCAGACGCCGTCGATGCGATAGCTTGCCGGCGTATACATCTCCCTTAGGCGAAATCCCCAGGCATTGCGCCTGGACCCGCTGGTCAGTTGGCCTATCCGGCTTGCCACGGCATCTTCCAGCCTTTCGTCCGGATCGATTGCCAGAAGCCAATCGGCACCGGCCTCATAGGCCGCGGCAATAAGCGCGCGCCGCCTCTGCGGTTCATTGCTGAAGACCGCATCCGCCGAGCGATCGTCATAGGCGATCCAGCCATCGACGATTGCGTCGAGATTGGCGAGGAGGTCTGGCACCAGATGCGCATCGTAGCGATAGCTGAAAATGGCGACGATCCTTTGCCGCGACCAAAGCCATCGACCGCGCCGCCGGCGCGGCTGCTTCATCTCCATGGTGATCATGGCCGCGTGCCTGTCCTATCGCCATGCGTTACGCCGACGGCTGCCCCCAGCGATTTTGCGAACAATGCCGCCCATACGATCGGCAGCGATAACATCGCGAAACGTCTATCCTCTTCGGCCAGGCCTTCTTTTGCGAACTTGCCGACATTGCGCCGGTCCCGAAACACCCCTTTGAAAATCCGCAATGGCTTTCGGTGTCCAACGGATTTGAGGTAGGTCCCATATCGGTATCCGCGCAGATACTGGTCGACAATCACTCGGATCAGCCGTGTCTCGTTGCGATGGACGGTAAGCACCGCCGGCTCCCATAGCGGCACGACCGCCTTCGGCAGCCTTTCCAGGAATTCCGTGTCTTCTCCCGTCGCCATTTGTTCGTCGAACAGGCCATACCGATCGAACAATTTTCGGTCGAAAGAAACGCCGTAGCGAAGTGCCTTATGAGCGGGAAGACCTGGCAGGCGCCGCATATAGGTAACGAGATGGGCCGCGCACGCGACCAGATTGCGCGGATGACTGTTGGCGATGGCGCTTTGCCACGGCCGCGACGCCTTCCCGGTGATGGCGCAGCCGGACCTCTGCCCATCGCGGGCATGCCAGGCAATCATCCGCGAGAAAGGCGATGAAAGGAGCTTTCGTCGCCGCTATGCCGCGATTTCTCGCGGCCCCGGCAAAGAGCCTTTCTTCGCACTCGATGACTGGCACGTCGAGTCCGGCATTGGCCAGAAGCGCCTGGGCATTCCCGCCGCCGGAATTCACGACCACCACCTCGAGCGGGATGTTCTGGCCGAGCACCGACCTGACCGCCGCGACCAGATCGGTCGGAGCCCGAAAACCTATCACCACGACTGCAAGTTCCGGCCCGTCGGCCATCAGGCACTTTGCAGTTGGACGCGATGGGCCGGGAACCGGCGCCGCGCCGCGATTTTGAGCCGGTAGCGCATGCAGCGCCAGATGTCGGTGGAAACCTTGGGCGCCGCTTCGGCAACCGCCAGGAATTTTGCCGCCGTTTCGAGATCGCCGCGAGCGTAGTGTACGCGGGCGATCTTGAGCGCCACAAGCCCTTCCCTCGCTTTCAACGACGATTTCGCAATGCCGCAGTCGGCGAGTTCGCGCAACGCCAGGCGCCATTCGAGGAAGCGTCGCGCAGGCTTTATCGCGAAGCGGTCATCCGAACGGTCCGACGATACGAAGTAGACCATGATCGGTTGCCTCACGACCGCGAGCGATGCCTTGCTCATAACCCGCGCCCAGAACAATGTGTCCTCGTCGTAGGCAAGACCGGTCGGGAAGCGCGTGTCGCCGACCGTATGCCGCGACACCAGCGCGCTGCCGACGGCAATCGACCGTATCCTGCCTTCCACATAGGCGGAGGCATTGGCGAGCCCGGCAGTCATGTAGCCGGCCGGCGTTTTGAACTGTCGGTCCCGGCCATCGGTCCGCCGGCGGTAGGCGCCGACCACCATGTCGGCGCCCGGCTTGGT
>NZ_RZSV01000139.1:0-15371 GCF_004023205.1 Mesorhizobium sp. M1A.F.Ca.IN.020.03.2.1
GCATCGGCACCGCCTTCCGGCAGGGCGCGGTGCGCGTGACGCAGCTCGACATCCGTCCGCAGCCGCCGGAGAAGGAAGACAAGCTCGCCGTTTGGCCTTACTGGGCGACGAAGATGCGCACGTCTTCCTCGCAAGCCGAGGGCGCGGAGCGCGAATTCCAGGTGGCGACCCTCGAATTCATCGGCGAGGACGGACAGCTGACTGGCGTCCGCTGCTGCGAGGTCGATGAGAAGCGCAAGCCGATCGCCGGCACCGAGTTCGTCATCCGCGCCGATCTCGCCTTCATCGCCATCGGCTTTGCCGGTCCGGCGAATGATGGGGTCATGAAGGAGCTGGACGGCGAGATAAAAATGGTCACCGACAGCCGCCGCTCGCGGAACGTCGAGGCCGACGACCGCGACTACAGAACCAGCATAGACAGGCTCTATGCCGCGGGCGACGTCCGTCGCGGCCAGTCGCTGGTGGTGTGGGCGATCCGCGAAGGCCGCCAGGCAGCGCGGGCGATCGACGAGGCGCTGATGGGGTCTAGCGTACTCCCCCGCTGAGGCTACCTGCAGCCACGATGGGCTCTTCCGTTGCGGCCCTACCGACGCACCGCTGTCGAGGTCTCCGATGAAGCGGTTGGCGTCTTCGGCGGCCAGGAAAATCGTCGGCTCGGCCGGGCGAGGCGACGGGCGCCTTGCCCTCGACGGTCAGCTTTTCGCCTGGAAGATTCGGATCGGCCTTGGCTGGCGGTGCGGCACCCAGCAGCTCGGTCCCGCCGTCGAGCGCGGGGTCGCTGAGCAGCATCGGCGCGGTGCGGTCGACGATGACAGGGGCCGCGGCAGGCTTCGACACCTCGACCGGAGCGCCCGCCGGCGCGGAAACCGTGGTGACGCTTCCGGGTGCCGCCAGCCCGAGGATCTTGGCCAGCGGCTTTTCGGTGTAGAAGGCAAGCTTGCGCTTGCCGGCCTTGGTCACATTGATGCCGTCGTCGGAGCGCAGGCGCACCGGCTGGCCGTTGATGTCCGGACCGGAGGTGACGAAGGCGCCGTTCTCGTCGACGAAGCCGTCCCAGACATCGACGAACTCGCCGCCATGGGTCTGTGCGGCTGAATGATAGATGTCGTTGAAGGCGAGCATGTCCGAGGTCATTTTTGCCGCCCCGAACGCCGGCATGCCGACCCACAGGAACGGCACCTTTGCATCCTGAATGGCCTTGCCCAGCGCATCGGTGCGGTGCTCGTATTCCTTGGTCCAGTTCTCGGAGCGCGGCTGCTCGCGGACGTCGCCGACGCGCATCTGCTGGCGGTCGTTGGAGCCAAGCATGACCACCACGACGGACGGCTTCTCCGTCTCGATCAGAGACTTGATCTCGACCGGCCAATTGTAGAAATCGTCACGCACGAAGCCCGACGAGCCGTTGCTGCGCGAAACGATCCTGACCGCCGGATTGTCGGCGAAGGCGACGTCCAGACCCTCGGCGAGCCCGCCCGCCAGAAAATCGCCGACCACCAGCACGACGCGCGCATCCGGCGCCTTTTCGACGACCGGCGCCTCCGGCTCGGCCGGCGGGCGCGGCTTGGGTTTTCTGGCCTTCGGCTTCGGCCTCACCGGCTGGACATTGGCAGGAGGTTCAATGCGCTCGCCGCGGCGCGGGAAAAGAAGATCGCGCAGCGACCAGCCGCGGTTTCCGTCTTCCTGCGCGAAAGCCGGGGTATGAAAGGCGCTCGAGCCGGCGACGGCAAGCACGGCGATGGCCAGGACGAGAATCGGCAGGCGGCGAACGATCAGCCAGACACGCGCGACCGTAACCAATGAAAGTCTCCATCCTTGGCGCATGACAACGCAAAAAGCCGGCAAGTCATGCGCAGGCCGCAGCGCTACAGCATCCTTTCCGCTTTTGAAAGGATGCTTGACGCCATCGGCGGCTCTATTGCTTCCGGAGCCATTTCAGCACTTCCAGGCTCGGATAGCCATCCTGGCTCAAGCCTACCTTCGCCTGGTAGGCCATGATGGCGGCCTTCGACCCCTCGCCGATCTTCCCGTCGAACTTGCCGTCATAATAACCGTGCTCGGAAAGCCGCTTCTGCAGTTCCTGCCGTTGCTCGAAGCTGAGCTTGGTGAACGGCCGCTGCCAGTCCTGCACAAGCCCGGTGCCACCGGCGATTTCGTCGGCGAGCAGGCCGACGGCCAAAGCATATTTGTCGGCATTGTTGTAAGCCTTGATGACCGAGAAATTCCTGATCATCAGGAAGGCCGGTCCGCCCCTGCCGTCCGGCACCTTGAGCGTCGCCTTGTCGCTCAGGTTCCTGAACGGCTTGCCGTTGGCCCTGGCGACCCCGAGCGCCTGCCACTGCGCCAGCGTCTTCGATCCGGCCGGCAGCTTGCCCGGCGGCAAGGTCACTTCATAGCCCCAGGTCTTGCCGGCCTGCCAGCCGTTCTTCCTGAGCAGATTGGCGGCAGTCGCCAACGCGTCGGGTATCGAATTCCAGATGTCGCGCCGGCCATTGCCGTCCATGTCCACCGCGTAGTGCTGATAGCTGGTCGGGATGAACTGGGTCTGACCCATCGCGCCCGCCCAGGAACCCATGAGATGGCTTTCGTCGATGTCGCCGGTCTGCAGGATCTTCAGCGCCGCGATCAGCTGGGTTCGGGCATATTTCGAGCGCTTCGGGTCGCCATAGGCAAGGGTCGCCAGCGAACGGATGACATTGCGCATGATGTCGTCGCGCTTGAGGATCTCGCCATAGTTCGATTCCATCGACCAGATGGCGAGAAGGATATGGCGATCGACACCGAACCGTGCCTCGATCCGATCCAGCCATGGCTTCCATTTGCGCGCCATTGCCTGACCATTGGTCACCGACTGGTCATGCACCCGGTTGTCGAAATAATCCCAGGCGGGGGCGGTGAATTCCGGCTGGGTGCGGGCCTTTTCCAGCACGACCGGGTCGGGCTCGATGCCCCTCATGGCCCTGTCGTAGACTGCGCCGGAAACGCCGCCCGAAACCGCGGTGGCACGAAAGCCCGCGACCCACTGGCGGAAACCCGCATCGGCGAAAGCGGGTCCGGCGGGCATCAGCAAGGCAAGCGTGAGGCCCGCGGCCGTCAAAAATGCCGCCAGGCGCCTTGCGCTGTTGCGAACGGACATCCTTTTCCTCCTTCATCAAAATTAGGAAGGATCATTCAACGCCGAAGCCGGTTAGTATTTAGTTTACCATAGGTGCCATTAGGAACGAAAAGAGAGGTCGGTGCTTTAACTTTCGATTTTCAAGCCATCCGCTCGGATAATTCAACATTCCGGCGCGAAAATGTTCGGGGGGATTGCGGAGCGGATGGCCGCGCGGATAATGGGCTTAAACGGATGGGTGGAGCATGAAGCGAGTTCGCAAGGCAGTTTTCCCGGTCGCCGGTCTCGGCACACGGTTTCTTCCGGCCACCAAGGCCATCCCGAAGGAGATGCTAACGGTCGTCGACCGGCCGGTCATTCAATATGTGGTCGACGAGGCGCGCGACGCCGGCATCGAGCATTTCATTTTCGTGACCGGGCGCAACAAGGCGGTCATCGAGGATCACTTCGACGTCCAGTTCGAGCTCTATGATACGCTCGCCCAGCGCGGCAAGGACGACCAGCTCGCCCGCCTGCAGCGGCTGCAGCCAGCGCCGGGCCAGACCAGCTTCACCCGCCAGCAGGTGCCGATGGGGCTTGGCCATGCCGTCTGGTGCGCGCGTGAGCTGGTCGGTGACGAACCGTTCGCGCTGCTTTTGCCCGACATGATCATGCAGTCGGAAAAAAGCTGCATGAAGGATATGGTCGAACTCTATGCCGAGACCGGGAACAACATCATCGCCGTACAGGAATGCGACCCGGCCGAGGCCCATAAATACGGCATCGTCGGCCGTGGCGAGGACACCCATCACGGTTTTCGCATCACCGGCATGGTGGAGAAGCCGAAGGCTGGCACGGCGCCCTCCAATCTCTTCATCAACGGGCGCTACATCCTGCAACCGGAGATTTTCGGCATCCTCGAAAGCCAGGAGCGCGGCGCCGGCAACGAGATCCAGCTGACGGATGCGATGCTGAAGCTGGAGAAGCAGCAGGCCTTCTACGGCTATCACTATAAGGGGCGCACCTTCGACTGCGGCTCGCCGGAAGGCTTCGTCGAGGCCAATGTCGCCTTCGCGCTCTGGCGCAGCGACATGAATGCGAGCATGGCCGGGGTCATCCGCACGCTGCTGGATGAGGTGCGGCCGGCGGAGCGGATCGGCGCCGCTTCCTAGGTGCTGGCTAAGCGGAGCGGATCCTTCGGATCTCCGCGTCCGCATCGCTGGCGCGAGGATCACGAAGTGTCAGCGCTGCACCTTCAGACCGAGATAGACGCTGTTGGCGACATAGTCGCGACCGGGAAGGTTGCTGGTGAGCTTCTCCGTCCTGATTCTTGTGGTGAGGCCGGCATAGCGGTTCAGCCACCAGGTCAGGCCGGCCTCGGCGCTCAGGACCAGATCGTGGCCATCGGAGCCGATGTAGTCGCGCCAATCGAGCCCCAGCGCTGTATTCGCCGTCAGGTTGGCGCGGACCTGCCGCTCGCCGGTGAGCCGGCCCGAATAGAGGAGGTCGCCGCTCTCGTTAGCGATGGTCGTGGTCTCGACCGTGGTTCTTCCGGTCAGCCCGATGATGGTGCCGCGCTCGGGCGACCATCTGAGGTCGGCGTTGACGTAGGGCCCCGCAATCGCCGGCAGACGGTCGTCGTCGATGCCTTCGCGCAGCCATCCGACGGAGAACTCGCCGGAGAGCTTCTCGCGCATGTCGAGCTCGACGCCGGCGCGCGCGCTGAGCCGCGTCGAGGAGCGCTCGAAACCGTTGCTGTCGAGGCGCAGATCGTAGATCCGCCGGCCGGCTTCCACTTCAACGAATGGCGTCATGGCCGGTGAGACCTGATAGCCGGTACGCAAGGTCGCAGAGTAGAGTGTCGAGTCGCGATCCTTCAGCGACAAGACGGTGCCGTCCGAGAGCTTGGCGTCGCCGTAGAAGTCATGCGAGACCGCGCCGGTCAGCGCGTAGCGCATCTTGCCGACATCCTTCTCGATGCCGAGGCTGCCGTCGACCGTCTGCCGCAGCGGCTGTGAGGTGACGCCGGCAATCGCATCCGGCGAGGACGCCGATTCCGGCACCGCTTCATACCCGAGCTTGGCGATGGCGCGCAGTTCATTGTCGAGGTCGACAGTGAGCTGGCCTTCGATCCGGCCCTGCGCATCGTTGATCTTCTGGCCCGAAAGCGTGTTGCGAAAAAGGCCGTAGCCGTCGACGACGGCCGAATTCTCGCGCCAGTCGGAGGTGGCGGAGAAACGCAGCGCGGTTTCGGACAGCACAGCCGACCTGCCGCCGGCGCTGGCATCGGCATTGGAAGTCGCGGTGAGGCCTTGCTCGAGTGTCGGACGGAAGACAAAGGTCCCGACCTTGATGCCGGGGGCGGCGAAGGCATCGTCCTCCAGCTTCACTTTCTGGCCCTCGATCGATCCTGTGCGCTCCGCGCCGGGATCGAGCTTCTGCCGGTCGACGCTGTCGATAGTGACGGCGCGGCGGTTCGCGCCGTCATCCTCGGTGGCCGCCGTTTCGGCCGGATCGCCGGTGGCGGCCTTGGCCGTGCTGTCGGCCGTCTGGCCAGGCTTCTTCTTGGCGTTTTTCTTGTCGGCCGCCTTGGCATCGCTTTTCGCGTTGGCACCCGCCGAGCCCTGCCTGGCAGTCGAAGGCCGGCGTGGCGCGGCCACTGTCTGATTGTCGGCGAAGGGGTCGTCGGTGGCTTGCGGCTGGTCGAATATGCTGCCCGCCGCGCCCCCGGTCTGGTCGTCGTCGGGCACCGCGCCTGGACTTGCTGGTTCATAAGGGTTGGCGGTCGTCTGGTCCTCAGCCATTTGGGTCGCCGGAACCGCTTGATCCAGCGATCCCTGCGCGCGCAATTGTCTCGCCTTGCGTTGCTGGTCGGCCAGGATTGCCGATTCGGAGACCTCGCCGCGCAACTCGGTTTCCTGCGAAAATGCCGGCACGGTGCGCATCAAGGCGCCAATGCTTGCCGTCAGCAAAAGCGCTGCAACGGCAATGCACTTCCGGCCCTTTTTCGTATCTGGCTCGCCCCCGGACATCATCACCACTGCTTGCGCGGCGCAGGCGCGCCATACTTACCGGACCGTAAATGCGGATGGTTAACGGAGGGTTGAAACAGGCCAAGGGCCCTTGTCCGCGACGCACGCGAGACGGGAATTCCGTTGGACAGGCGGGCGACATGGCGCTAATGGCATCTGCCATGCACGCGGGGTCCTCAGAAAGAAAGCAGCCGGACAGGCAGGCAGCGATTGAATCGGCGCTGAGAACGGTGGCGACGGAGCAGGCCGGCATGGCCGCGCTTGCAGCCGCTCTCGGCAACGGCTTGTCCGAACCGTTCGCTGCCGCAGTGGATGCCATCGCGCGTATCGAGGGCCGCGTCATCGTCACCGGCGTCGGCAAGAGCGGGCATATCGGCTCAAAGATCGCGGCGACGCTCGCCTCGACCGGCACGCCTGCCTTCTTCGTCCATCCGGCCGAGGCCAATCACGGCGATCTCGGCATGATCGCCAGGGACGACGCCATCATCGCCATGTCTTGGTCGGGCGAGAGCAAGGAACTGATGGGCATCGTCGCCTATTCCAGACGCTTTTCGATCCCGCTGATCGCCATCACCTCGGGCGAGAATTCGGCGCTGGCGCGCGCCGCCGACGTCGTGCTGTTGCTGCCGGCCGCGCCGGAGGCCTGTCCCCACGGGCTGGCGCCGACGACATCGGCGCTGCTGCAGCTGGTCATGGGCGACGCGCTGGCGATCGCGCTGCTCGAGGCGCGCGGCTTCACGCCGGACCATTTCCGCACCTTCCATCCCGGCGGTCAGCTCGGCGCCAATCTGATGCAACTGCGCGAGATCATGCATGTCGGCGAGCGGCTGCCGCTGGTGCCGTCGGGCACGGGAATGCGCGAAGCGATCGTCGAACTGTCGCGCAAGGGTTTTGGCTGCGTGGCGATCACCGGCGCCGACGGTGCGCTGATCGGCATCATCACCGATGGCGACATCCGCCGCCACATTGCCGATGATCTTCTGTCGATGAACGTCGATGAGGTGATGACAAAGAAGCCGAAGACGGCTGCCCCCGACACGCTGGTGGCGACGGCGCTGCAGACGATCAATACGTCGGCCATCACCAGCCTGATGGTGGTCGAGGCCGATCGCCCCGTGGGGCTGGTGCATCTGCACGATCTGCTGCGCATCGGCGCCGCCTGAGATGGGCGAGACTCAGGACACGCAGGCCTGATTCCCAAACGGCTTCAGAATAGGAAACCCGCAAACTCAGACGGCCTCCACCGTCAGCTCCAGATCGGTGTCGGCGGCGCCGGTCACACGCACCTGGGTGCCGACGGGCAGGTCCGGGCCGGAGACACGCCACAGCGTGTCGCCGAGGCGGATGCGGCCGCGGCCATTCTTGATGGGCTCGGCCAATGTCGCCGTGCGGCCGACCATCTGAGCGCCGCGGCGGTTGAGCAGCGGCTGGTCCGCATTGACGGCACGATCGCCCACCAGCTTCTTGCCGACGAAGGCTGAGACCAGAGAGAGCACGAGGAAGGCGAGCACCTGGAGCTGCCAGGTCCAGAAGGCAGCGTCCCAAATCAGCAGCGATACCGCGCCGATGATCAGCGCGGCGATGCCGATCCACAGCATGAACACGCCGGGCGCCACGATTTCCATCACCAGCAGCACGAAGCCGAGGACCATCCAGTTCCACGGCCCGAGTTCCGAGACGATGCGATCGATCATTGACGTTCTCCCACCCAGATGGCGTGACTCAGTTGTCCGACGGTCGCACGAGCGGCGTGCGCGCCCCCTGACGTTGCGGGCCGGAAGGGCCGTCGGCCTTGAACACTTCGCGGGCGATCTCGCCGATGCCGCCGAGCGAACCGATCAGCGATGAGGCTTCGAACGGCATGAGCACGATCTTGTTGTTGCTGGACGAGCCGATCCTGGCCAGCGCCTCGGTGTATTTCTGCGCGATGAAGTAGTTGATCGCCTGCACGTCGCCCTTGGCGATGGCTTCCGACACCACCTGGGTCGCCTTGGCCTCCGCCTCGGCGGAACGCTCGCGCGCCTCGGCATCGCGGAAAGCGGCTTCCCTGCGGCCTTCGGCCTCGAGGATCTGCGACTGCTTCATGCCTTCGGCGGCCAGGATCTGGGCGCGCTTGTCGCGCTCGGCGATCATCTGGCGGCTCATCGAATCCACCAGATTGGCCGGCGGGTTGATGTCCTTGATCTCGACGCGGGTGATCTTGATGCCCCACGGGTGCGCGGCCTCATCGACGACGCGCAGCAGCCGTTCGTTGATCGCATCGCGGTTGGACAGCAATTCGTCGAGATCCATCGAGCCCATGACGGTACGGATGTTGGTCATGGTGAGGTTGAGGATGGCGTTCTGCAGCCCGGAGACCTGATAGGCGGCCTGCGGGGCATTCAGCACCTGGTAGAAGGCGACGCCGTCGACGCCCACGATTGCATTGTCGCGGGTGATGATCTCCTGCGTCGGGACATCGAGCACCTGCTCCATCATGTTCATCTTGGCGCCTACACGCTCGAAGATCGGGTTGATGATGTTCAGGCCGGGCGTCAGCGTCTTGGTGTAGCGGCCGAAACGCTCCACCGTGTAGTTGTAGCCCTGCGGCACCGTTCTGATGCCTTTGAAAAGAAGGATGAAGACGAGGAATACAAGAACAATGATGGCAATATCGAAACCGCTAAACCCCATTTCGTTTCTCCCTCAAAAGGCGGCGACCTCGCGGAATCACTTAAGTGTGTTTCCGAAGCGTTACAATCAGGTGATCGCGAATATTGGTTAGCGAAGGCTGTGCGAACCGGTTTCGCCGCCTAATATCGGACGTCAGACCCAGCCTGACAGTTCCCGCCGCACCAGCGCCTCGATCACTGCCATGCCCTCGGCGCTGTCGTTGAGGCAAGGGATGTGGGCGAAGTTCTTGCCGCCGGCATGGTGGAATGTCTCGGCGGCCTCGCGGCCGATTTCGTCCAGCGTCTCGATACAGTCGACGGAAAAACCCGGATTGACGACCGCGATCGATTTGACGCCGTCCTTCGCCAGCTTCTCGATAGTGACGTCGGTGTAGGGCTGCAGCCATTCCTGGGCGCCGAAGCGCGACTGGAAGGTGGTGATGAGCTTCTTCTCGTCCCAGCCGAGCCTTGCCCTGAGCAGCCTCGTCGTCTCGAGGCAATGCGCCTGGTAAGGGTCACCCTTGTCGGAATAGGGTTTTGGGATGCCGTGGTAGGAGGTGATCACCACCTCCGGCGCGAAATCGAGCGTCGCCAGGTTTTTCTCGATCGAACGGGCGAGGGCGTCGATATAGACCGGCTCGTCATAATAGGGCGGCACACTGCGGATCGCCGGCGCTTGCCTGATCTTCATCAGCGCCCGGAACAGCTGGTCGTTCGCCGTCGCCGTGGTCGTCGCCGAATATTGCGGATAGAGCGGAAAAGTGAGGATGCGCTCGCAGCCCTGCTCGACCAGCCGGCGGACGACGCTGCCGGTCGAGGGATTGCCGTAGCGCATGGCCCAGTCGACCTCGACGGTTGGCAAGTCAGCAAGCGCAACGGCGAGCTTCTCCGCCTGCGAGCGGGTGAAGGTGCGCAACGGCGACTCGTTCTTCTCCCGGTTCCAGATCCTGGCGTAGTTGGCGCCGGACTTTTTCGGCCGCGTTGTGAGAACCAGCCCGTAGAGGATCGGATACCAGATCGCCTTGTTGAGCTCGATGACGCGCGGATCGGAGAGGAACTCTCTGAGATAGCGCCACATCGGCTTGAAATCGGTGCCGTCGGGCGTGCCGAGATTGATCAGCATGATGCCGATCTTGCCCGCTTTCACCGGCGCGGCACCCGCCGGCGCCGGACCGGCGGTCTTGGCGGCTTTCGCATCGGCAGGATTGGCAAGCGTCATCGACGGTCTCCGGTTGTCGGTGCGAAAACTAGCGATGCCATGCCGGTTTTGGAATGCTGCGTCTGGACGCACCTTACCGCGTTTGCGTCTGAAAACGGAACACCCGTCCGGTCTCCCGGACGGGCGCCATGAATTTCCGGCGAAAGGTTACTTTGCGGCCGGCGGAATTGTCAGCGTTGCTCCGAGCGGCAGACGGCGCGGCCTGTAGTCCTTGTTGGCGTCGGAGATCAGCTTCCACTTGCTGCCGTCGCCATAGTTTTTCTTGGCCAGATCCCAATAGGTGTCGCCCGCGGCGATCACATGGCTGGTCTCCGGACCGGTCGCGGCCGGCTTAGCCTCGGCGGGCGCTGTTTCGGCCGGCTTGGCGGATCCGGTCGCAGGGGCGGCGGTCGCCGGGGCAGTCTCGGCAGGTTTTGCTGTCTCCGACGTTGCCGGTGCGGTCTCGGCCGGAACGGCCGGCGGCGTCCCCGCGATGTCGCCGGAATTGGACGGCAAAGCCGGCATGGCAGGCTCGGTGGCCGCTGGCGCTGTCTCGGCCGGCTTCGCGGGTTGGGCGGCAGGCGGCGTCGTGGCCGTCTCAGCAGGTTTTGCCGGCTCCGCGGCCGCTGTCGTGGCGCCGATCTCGGTGATGCGGCCGTCGAGCTTCGGCGTGTAGGGGCGGTGCGCGCCGAGATAGTCGGCCACCACCTGCTCCAGGCCCGGGCCGTAGTCATAGGCATCCGTGGCCTTTTCGGCGAAGACCTTGTAGCCGTCGCCGCCCTGGCGGACGTAGTTGTTGGTGGCGACGAGATACTGCTTGTCCGGGTTGATCGGCACCCAGGCGCCGTTCTCCATCACCTCGACCGCTTTGACGCGACCGGCATTGGGCGCGACCGACTTGTCGAAGGCATATTTCAAGCCGGCCACCTGCGGGAAGCGGCCGGCGCCGTCCTCGACCTGGCTGACGCCGCTTTCGAGACCGGCGACCAGATCCTTGCCGGAGATCTTGAAGGTCGCCAGCGTGTTCTGGAAAGGCAGCACCGTCAGCACTTCGCCCATGGTCACGGTGCCCTGGTCGATCGAGGCGCGCAGTCCGCCGCCATTCGAGATTACGATCTCGACGCCCTGGCCCTTGACCCGATCGAGGACGGCGTCGGAGACGAGATTGCCCATTTCGCATTCGCGGGTGCGGCAGCTTTCACGACTGCCATCGATTGGCTTGGTGGTCTCCGCCACTTCCTTGTTCTTCAGCGCCTCGATCGGCGCGCCAAGCTCCTTGATGCGGGCGAGCACCGCCGGATCGGGCGTGATCGACTTGTCGAGAAAGATCGGGTCGCCGCTGGCCGACTTGACGACGCCGTTGTCGTCGAACACGACCTTGAATTCACCGAGATATTTCGAATAGGACGCCGCCTGCACCACCGGCACCTTGTAGCCGTCGGGGTTGTCGACCATCGTCGGGTAGGGGCCTGCCGCCTTCGGATCGGTGTTCGACAAAAGCGTGTGGCTGTGGCCGCCGACCACCACGTCGACGCCGGGGATTTTCGCGATGACGTCGCGCTCGCGGTTGTAGCCGATATGGGTGACGGCGATGATCTTGTTGATGCCCTGCGCCTTCAGTTTCTCGACCTCGGCGGTGATCGACTTGACGTCGTCCGCGATGGCAATGTTGGGGCCGGGCGAGGCCAGTTCCGGCGTGTCGTTGGTGACGGCGCCGACGATGCCGATCTTCTGGCCGCCGACCTCGACCACGATGGACGGCTTGATCTTGCCGTGGGCGCCGGACTTGTCGTTGGGCACGACGTTGGCGCTGACCACCGGGAACTTCGCCTTGTCGAGATAAGGCACAAGCGCGCTTTCGCCGTCGTCGAACTCATGATTGCCGAGCGTCACCGCGCCGGGCTTGAGCTGATTGAGGAATTCCTCCTCCGCTGCTCCCTTGTAGGTGATGTAGAACAGCGATCCCTGGAAGCTGTCGCCGGCATTGAGCAGCAGCACGTTCTGACCTTCGAGCTTCTTGCGCTCCTGCGCGATCGCCGTGACCAGCCGGCCGGCGCCGCCAATGCACTCGCCTTTGGTCTCCTCCTCCGCTGAACAGGTCGACTCGTATTTGTTGTTGCCTTCGATGCGGCTATGCCAATCGTTGAAATGCAGGATGTTCAGCGTGTAGTCGGCAAAAGACGGTCCGGCCGAGAGGCCAAGTGCTGATGCGGAAAGGGCGGCAATGGCGGCAAATTTCTTCATTCTCGTCTCCCGGATGAGCTGACTTGAAGTGCTTAAAGCCCTCGCTTGGCTGGAAGGTAACAGTCAGCTTCGGGTCATGTTCACATCGCGTTTTGGCCGATGCAAGCGGAAATCGGGAGGAGGTTTGCCGGCACAAAAAAGGACGGCGGCTCGCGCCGCCATCCTCAACAAAGTCGATCTCTGCCTGAGCTCAGGCCCGGCGCGTCAGCACGAAATTCTGACCACTGGAGCTGGTGCAGTTGAGCTGGCTGGTAGAGACCATCAGGCAGTTGAAGCTAACCGGCGTCTGGCGGATCAGCGAGGTGCCGTGGATCTCGACCGAGGTCGCGCCGGTCATGGTGTAGCTGCCCTCGGACAGCTTCTGGCCGGTATCAGTCGCGACGGTGGTGAAGCTGCCGGCCGCGAAAGTCGAGAGGCCGGTGCCCTTGGCGTCGATCCAGTTGCCCTCGACGCCCTTGGGCGCCGCTGCGATCGGCTCCGAAGGGCCGGTGGTGGTGCAGGCGGCCGCGGCCAGAAGGCTTGCCGCGGCGCCTGCCGAAAGCAATTTGCGCGCAATGGTCATTTAGAATCCTCTCCTCTCGCGTCGGCCCGAAAACCGATCTCCGATCTTCGGAAAAGCACGATGCGTGCATTCAAAGTGCTAGAGTACTTTGTGCGTCCGAAGGAACGCCCGTTTCTCTAGGCCGCCCGTCTTCAATCGCCCGATTTTCGGGCGATTGCAAGGTGGAGACGCGGGTAGGCTTGGCTGCTATCGCACCAGGATGTTGCGGAACTGCCACGGATCGTCCTTGTCCAGATCCTCGGGGAAAAGCCCCGGGCGATTATCAAGCGGCGTCCAGTCGGTGTAGTAGCCCCTGACTGGCCCGAGATAGGGAAGCTGCACTTCCAGGCAGCGCCGGTAGTCCATCTCGTCGGCCTCCACGATGCCGGCCATCGGATTTTCCAACGCCCAGACCATGCCGGCGAGCACCGCCGAGGTGACCTGCAGGCCGGTGGCGTTCTGGTAAGGCGCCAGCTTGCGCGCCTCGGCCAGCGACAGCTGTGAGCCGTACCAATAGGCGTTCTTGGCATGGCCGTAGAGCAGCACGCCGAGCTCGTCGACGCCGTCGACCAGCTCGTTCTCGTCGAGCACGTGATGCACCGGTTGCGCCTTGCCGGCGGCGCCGAACATCTCGTGCAGCGACAGCACGGCATCGTTGCAGGGGTGATAGGCATAATGGCAGGTCGGGCGATACTGAACCTTGCCCTTCTTGCCGCGCACGGTGAAGAAGTCGGCGATCGAGATCGCCTCGTTGTGGGTCACCAGGAAGCCATATTGCGGGCCGGGCGTCGGGCACCAGGAGCGCACGCGCGTGTTGGCGCCCGCCTGCTCCAGATAGATCGCCGCTTGCGAGCCGTGCTTGTGCTTCTTGCCGTTCTTCGGCGTCCAGGTCTCATGCGTGCCCCAGCCGAGCTCGGCCGGCTGCAGGCCTTCCGAGATGAAGCCCTCGACCGACCAGGTGTTCCAGAATACGTCCATCGGCTTCGGCTTCTTGGTGCGCTGGGTATCGCGCTCGGCGATGTGGATGCCCTTGACTCCGGCCTTCTTCATCAGCTTCGCCCAGCCCTCGCGGTCGTGCTCCGGCGGGACCACAAACTCGAGCCCGAGATCGTTGGCGAGGTTGACCAGTGCCTGCTTGACGAACCAGGAGACCATGCCAGGATTGGCGCCGCAGCAGGAGATCGCCGTAGTGCCGCCGGGAGCCTTCTCCTTCTCCTGGCGCACGCTCTCGCGCAGCGCGTAATTGGTGCGCGAGGCATTGTCGGCCTTGTCGTCGAAATAGAAGCCGAGCCACGGCTCGACCACCGTATCGATATAGAGCACGCCGAGCTTGCGGCAGAGCTTCATCAACTCGAGCGAGGAGGTGTCGACCGACAGGTTGACGCACATGCCCTGACCGCTGCCATTGGTGAGAAGCGGGGTCAGAAGCTTCTTGTAGTTCTTCCTGGTCACCGCGTCCTGAACGAAGGCGATGCCGCGCTCGTCGAGCAGCATGCGGTCGCTGTCGCGCGGGTCGATGACCACCATGCGCGACTTGTCGAACTTGAAATGGCGTTCGATCAGCGGCAGCGTTCCCCGCCCGATCGAGCCGAAGCCGATCATCACGACAGGGCCGGTGATTTCACCGTAAACGGGCCAGTTCTCATTCGCCATTTTTTCGTATACTCCTTCAAACATGGGAAAGTCCGGCATTTTTCGCCGGTAGCCCTACATCACAGATCATTGCCACAAACCAGCGAAAACCGCCAACCGACGGCCAAACCGGCCTGGCGGTTTGGTTAAGCCACCATGGCCATGCCGGCGAGGTACGAAACCAGCCGGTCGCGGTCCGCGCTCAAACCCTTGTAGTCGAGCTGCGCCTGATCGAGAGCATTCAGCTGGTCGGCGAAGGAGGCCGCAAGCGCGACCTTGTCGGGGTGACGGGCAAGCACCGCCAGCGGGTCGAGATGGATGCGAATGGTGAAAAGGATGTCGCGCGACACCGGCAGCTTGCGCAAGGTCTGACGCTCGACGCGAATGAAGGCATGGGCGTTGATGTCACCATCCGAAAAACGCGTCGGACGGTTCGTGGCACGGTCGATGCGCTCCCCGTTGGAAAGCGGATGATAGAGCGCGTCGCCCGCCTGGATCGACCAGTTGAAGCGCTCGACCGCTTGGCCCTGCAGGCCGTCGAACATGCGGTTGATGAGGTCGGCAGGCCGCGTGCCGGGGCCGAAGCCGGGCACGGGCGCGTGGATCTGTTGCAGCGGCTTGCCGAATTTCTCCTGGAGCGACCAGGATGACGGAAAGCAGAGCGAGCCGGCGGCGAGCCGCCAGCCGTTATCGCCGCGGCGCATGATAATCAGGTCTTCCTGCACCAGCAGGGACGCGTGGGCGAGCGGCGCCTTGTTCAATTCGGGCGGCAGCGCGTTGCTCGCGCTTTCGAGGCCCACGACCTCGACATCCGAGCCGGCACCTCGGTGGGTCTCGGGATGTTTTGCCGGAAGATAGCCGGCGAGAAGGTCGAACACTTCTTGCTGTGCATCGCGAGTCTCTTCCTCCTCGACAAAAATCTTTTCCGGGATCTCCGCGTAAAGCCGCCGCTTCTCGGCGAGATGGGGCAGAAGGAAATGAT
>NZ_RZSV01000013.1:0-7657 GCF_004023205.1 Mesorhizobium sp. M1A.F.Ca.IN.020.03.2.1
CCAAAACGGCGCAGGGTGTGAAAGGGGGCCGCTACGCCTTGCAATTCAAGGCGTCTGCGGTTATTCAGACGCCCGTTGCTGCGGTAGCTCAGTGGTAGAGCACTCCCTTGGTAAGGGAGAGGTCGAGGCTACAACCCCGTCGGGCTTCAATGGCAGCCATTCGATCTTCGATCGCCGAGAAGCGGACTGTCTGCAAACGGCCCCATTTCGGTCATTCACCAGGAGGAAGTGGCTGGCTACTTAGGGCTCCATCGTCGATATCTCGAAGCCAGTAACTATTCTCGTCCATCGTCTTTCGGTTCGCCAGACCATACGAGAGAATACGAGGGAAAAGGGTAGGCGAACCACCCGCTAACATATTGATTTCCTGTCGAAAACGACGACCCTCCGGGCCCACCATTATCGTTATGCACCAATAGGTTACGAGGCAGTTCGCCGAAATAGATTCAAGAAGCCGATCCGGCCACTCGCCCATTTCTTTGGCGGGGTGGATGGCTGCTTTGCGCCCAACATCTGTCGTTCATACCCGCTTGTGCAACGCCTGAAAGCAGACCTATTTCCAGATCGCAGCTCGCCCGGCGGTGCTCTTTGCTCAACAGCCACCTCAACTATCCCCTGGTGTGATAATTGATTTCGATCGTCGCTGGTCCAGTGACGTCGATCATCGGGCGGAGCTATCTTCACTGTCCAAACGGCATCTGTCACCGTTGATACCCCACTTGGTGGACGCGTGGTGCAGAGCCGCGGTCTCTACGGACGAGGTACCGCTATGAACTTTGTCGACATGGACCTCAACTTGTTGCGCGTTTTCGATGTGATGATGCGTGAAAGAAGCGTGACGCGCGCTGCTACCGAATTGGGCAGAACACAATCAGCTGTAAGCCACTCCTTAGCAAAACTTCGGTCTCTATTGCAGGATGAATTGTTCACCAGAGATGGGGGCGAGATGCGGCCAACGCCTCGGGCAGTGGAGTTGCTGTCAGACATTTCTGCCGCCCTGGCAACCATCCGTGCCTCCATCGATCGGCATCAGGTGTTCAAACCGGCAACAACCCGACGCAACTTTCGCGTTGGACTTACCGACTATCATGCCATGATATTTATTCCGGGGCTCATTCGAGAGTTTTCGAGGCAAGCTCCTAACGCGACACTGAACGTCATTCCCGCAAACGGACCCGACATCGGCTCATCTGTCTATTTGAGACAGGTTGACTGTGCGCTGACGGGAGCGGCAATACGCGACGATCCAAGTCTCTTGAAGGTGGAACTCGGGCAGGATCGGCTGTTTTGCGCCGTGTGGAGTGGAAGCAAGATCGCCAGGACCGGCATGACGCTGGAAGCATATTTGGCCAATTCCCACCTGCAGATTTCCGCGGATGGCCAAGCAGAAGGGCTGGCGGATGCCGCAATGAAGCAGCACGGTCTGCGGCGCAACGTCGTTGCTACCATCTCGAATTATCTGGTGCTTCCTTGGGCGCTGCGCGGCACTGAACTGATTACCCATTGTGGGGATGCCATTCTGCAGATGCTGGATGAGCGAAGCGAGGTGAGCCTGATCCCACCACCGCTTCCTATTTCGGATGTCAATGCGTGGCTCATTGTTCACCGTCAGATGGCGAACGACCCGGGGACTAGGTGGCTCCGGGAGGTGATCGTGGGCATCTACAAAAAGTCCCAGGCTAGGCGCCGAAGTTCAATCGTCGACATCGGAGCAGCGGGTCGATCGAAACAGTAGTGCCTCGGCCCACAGTCCCCTTTCACGACGCCTACCTCGCAGCCAATCCCCCTTGTGCAACCCGGTTATGAAATTGGCTCATTTTGACAATGAGGACAATCAATTTGACGAATAATTGTCCTTACGTGCAGATTGGACCCAACAAAAACAGGGGAACACCGAAAATGAGATCGATGCTTAAGGGTTTGATTGCCGTAGCCATGGCGTGCACCGCCTCGTCGGCGTGGTCCGCAACCCTCGATAACGTCAAGAAGAATGGAGTGCTCACCTGCGGCACAAACTCGGCCACCGCGGGCTTCAGCCTTCCGGACAA
Source organism: Mesorhizobium sp. M1A.F.Ca.IN.020.03.2.1 (assembly GCF_004023205.1). Taxonomy (NCBI): domain Bacteria; kingdom Pseudomonadati; phylum Pseudomonadota; class Alphaproteobacteria; order Hyphomicrobiales; family Phyllobacteriaceae; genus Mesorhizobium; species Mesorhizobium sp. M1A.F.Ca.IN.020.03.2.1. Next base: position 2,049 of record NZ_RZSV01000013.1, read on the forward strand.
TGAAGGCAAGTGGACTGGATTTGTCGTCGACTATTGTCGTGCCGTGGCCGCCGCCGTGCTGGGCGATGCGCAAAAGGTGAAGTTCATCCCATTGACGCCAAAAGATCGCTTCACCGCCTTGCAGTCGGGAGAGATCGACATTCTCGCGCATAACGCAACCTGGACCTCCTCCCGCGATATGTCCCTCGGCATTCTTTTCGCTGGCACGTATTTCTATGACGGCCAGGGATTCATGGTCCGCAAGGCGGACAACATCACATCAGCCGAGCGGCTGGATGGCGCATCGATTTGCGTAACCCAGGGCACGACAACCGAATTGAACCTTGCCGACTATTTCCGTTCGCAATCGATGAAGTACACCACGGTCGGGTTCGCCGATGAGGAAGCTGTCGTGAAGGCTTATGAGGAGGGGCGTTGCGATGTCCTGTCCGCGGACACCTCCACCTTGAATGCGTCGCGGCTTCGCATGGCCAAGCCGGATGACAGCATCGTGCTTCCCGAGTTGATCTCCAAGGAGCCGCTTGGCCCGGCTGTACGGCAGGGTGACGACCAGTGGTTCAACGTGGCGAAGTGGACGCTTTATGTCATGGTGGCCGCTGAAGAATTTGGGGTCACCTCGAAAAATGTCGATGCAATGAAGTCGTCAGACAATCCGAACATCCGTCGTTTGCTCGGCGTGGAAGGCAGCATAGGCAAGGACATCGGGCTCGGCGACAATTGGCCGGTCGAGGTGATCAAGCAGGTGGGCAACTACGGTGAAGTCTTTGATCGGAATGTTGGCAAGGACTCACCTTTGAAAATGGAGCGTGGCCTCAACGCGCTCTGGAACAAGGGCGGCATTCAGTACGCTCCGCCGATCCGCTAGACATGACGTCATTGCCGGGCGCTGGCGCATGATCGCCAGCGCCGTTGTGCTCACCCGACAGGTCCGGCCATGTCCGATTTGACCCTTTCCGTGCAGCCGCGCAGAAGCCTCTCTTTGCACAATAAGAAGGTGCGAGGCATTTTCTACCAGGCCTTGCTCGCCGTCAGCCTGGTGGCCTTCGCCCTCGGCGTCGGCGTCCAGACTGTGTCGAACATGCGGGCAAGGGGAATCCCGCTCTCATTCGCCTTCTGGAATGAGTCTGCCGGCTTCGACATCAATCAGGCCCTGATACCCTATGACGCGCTCTCTACCTACGGACAGGCGTTCTGGGTGGGCGTGGTCAATACGCTCTTCGTCAGCTTGCTCGCGATCCTGTTGGCAACGTTGCTCGGCTTCGTCGTCGGAATTGCCCGCCTGTCGCAGAACTGGATCGTAGCGAAAGCCGCGACCTCCTACGTCGAGATAATACGCAACATCCCGTTACTGCTGCAGTTGCTTTTCTGGTATAACGCCGTCCTCAAACCGCTCCCCGCGCCGAAGTCGTCGATCGAAATTCCCGGCGGCATCTACCTCAACAATCGCGGCCTCATAATCCCGGAGGTCCAGTTGCATCCGGGAGCGGGGCTGGTGGCTCTGTCCTCCGCGGCGGCCGTTTTCTGCTGCATCGTCTTCTGGTTCTACGCCAGGCGCGTCCAGAGACGAACAGGCAGGCAACTGCCAGTGCTCTTGGTTAGCCTCGCGGCCCTGATAGGGTTTCCCCTGGTCATGTTCCTGGTGGCCGGCGAACCGGTATCGTTCATAAGGCCGCGACTGCACGGGTTCAATTTTCAAGGCGGACACCAGCTCTATCCGGAGTTCGCCGCTCTCCTGATCGGTCTGTCGGTCTACACCGGATCCTACATCGCCGAGATCGTCCGGGGTGGCATCCAGGCGGTGCCGAAGGGCCAAACCGAGGCTGCCTACGCGCTGGGGCTCTCACCGGGCAAGACGCTTCGCCTGGTCGTTGTTCCACAGGCGCTGCGCATCATTGTTCCGCCTCTGACGAGTCAGTATCTCAACCTGACCAAGAACTCCTCGCTCGCCGTTTTCATTGGCTATCCCGACCTCGTTCAAATCTTCGCGGGAACGGTGCTCAACCAGACGGGAGCGGCCGTCCAAGTGATGGCGATCACCCTGGCGGTCTATCTCGCCATCTCCATCGTCACCTCGTTGGCCATGAACGCCTTCAACCGGCATTTTGCGATCGTCGAGAGGTGATGATGACCGATCAATCCTTGCATCCTCCAATCGTCAACATAGCGCTGATGCCGGCGATGGCGCCGCCTGCAGATGTCCGGCCGGGTCCGGTGACCTGGGTCAAAAGGAATCTGTTCTCAACGCCCTTCTCGGCTGCGCTGACAATTAGTTTCGTGCTCCTGGCGGTGTGGCTGCTGCATCAGTTCCTGAGCTTCGCCATCCTCAATGCGGTCTGGAGCGGCGGCCGAGAAGCCTGCCGTGCGAACCCCGAAGGAGCCTGCTGGCCCTTCATCGCGGAGAAATTCGATTATCTGCGATACGGCGCATACCCCGTTTCCGAGCGCTGGCGCGTTGATCTCACTCAGGCGGTCGGGGCCATTCTGATCGCTTGGCTCCTGTGGACGAAGGCTCCGCGGCGCAAATTGGCGGCAATGCTGTTCTTCGTTCTCTACCCCGTTGCCGCCTTCGTTCTCTTGCGTGGCGTCGCTCTGCTCCATTTGCCCGTGATTGATACCACGCTCTGGGGCGGGCTCTTGATCACGCTGCTCATGTCGATCGTGGGCATCGTCTTCTCGCTTCCGATCGGGATCCTCCTGGCGCTCGGACGCAGGTCGGACCTCCCCATTATCAAAGCGGTTTGCCTCACATTCATCGAAGTCGTTCGGGGCGTACCGTTTATCACGGTGTTGTTCATGGCGAACTTCATGATGCCGCTTTTCGTACCGGATTACTTGACGCCAGATCGTCTCCTGCGCCCCCTCATCGCAATAGCGTTGTTCTCGTCCGCCTATATGGCCGAGGTCGTGCGGGCGGGCCTTCAGGCAATCCCAAAGGGCCAATACGAAGCGGCGAAGGCGCTGGGGATCAACTATTTCGACATGATGCGGTTGATCGTCCTGCCCCAGGCGTTGACGATCGTCATACCGAGCATCGTCTCGACATTCATCGGCCTGTTCAAAGACACGACACTGGTTGCCATCGTCGGCATCGCAGACTTCCTGAAGGCCGTCGAAACGGCGAGGGTCGATCCGAGCTGGGCAGGCCCGACGATCTCGTCAACCGGGTACCTTTTTGCGGGGCTTGTCTATTGGGGCTTCTGCTTCGGCATGTCCCGTTACTCGCAGTCGATGGAGCGCCAGCTGGCGCGCGGCCACAAATCCTAGGAACGAAGGACGATGCCTCAAGCAATGTACACTCCGAGAAGGGAAGCACCCGGCGAGTCCGTAGTCGCCGTCGAGCTGCGCGACGTCAACAAATGGTTCGGCTCGTTTCATGCGCTCAAGAACATCAACCTTTCGGTACCTCGCGGCCAGCGCGTAGTGATCTGTGGTCCATCCGGGTCGGGCAAATCGACCATGATCCGATGCATAAACCATCTCGAGGAGCATCAATCGGGCGAGATCATCGTCAACGGCAAGCCAGTGGCGCAGGATCTTCGCAGGATCGACGAAGTCCGCAGCAACGTGGGTATGGTGTTCCAGCACTTCAATCTGTTTCCCCATCTGACGGTGCTCGAGAATTGCATGCTTGCGCCAGTGTGGGTGAGGAACATGCCGCGGATGGCGGCAGAAGAAGTGGCGCGCCATTATCTCAATCGCGTCAGGATCGCGGAGAAGGCGACCAGCTATCCGGGCCAGTTGTCGGGTGGCCAGCAGCAACGCGCTGCGATTGCCCGTGCCCTCTGCATGAACCCAAAAGTCATGCTCTTCGACGAGCCGACCTCCGCCCTCGATCCGGAGATGGTGAAGGAGGTCCTTGGTACGATGGTGTCGCTCGCCGGCGAGGGCATGACCATGCTGTGCGTCACACACGAGATGGGTTTCGCGCGCGAGGTGGCCGATCGAGTAGTGTTCATGGACAGCGGGGAGATCGTTGAGGCGAACACACCTCACGAGTTCTTCACCAATTCCCGATCGCAGCGAGCACGCCGGTTTCTGGCGCAGATCCTCAAATAGCGACGCTGCGGGCAAAGCGGCAAAGGCGCGGCAACAGTTTTTGCGAGATCACAGATGACATGTGCGGACACATCCAATCCGTCGATCGCGGCTGCAAGCCTTGCGGGAGTGGATTTCGACCAAATCCACGACCGCCAGCAGTTCGGATCGGTCAAGTGGGCCAATCAATGGGATGAGTTCTCCCCGCGAGTCGAGGGCCAAGGCCTGCTCTCACTTTGGACGGCGGATATGGATTTCCGTGCTCCGGAGACTGTGGTCACGCGGCTGCGCGAAGCGGCAGACCATGGCATCTACGGCTACACCCGTCGCGATCCGCGCCACTACGAAATCGTGCAATCGTGGTTTGCACGACGCCACAACTGGTCGCCGGAACTGGAATCGCTGCTTCCCGCGCCGGCGATCATGCCATCGGTGGCGACGGTGTTGCGAACCTTCACGAAGCCGGGCGATGGTGTCATCGTGCAGGCGCCCGTGTATTCGCCCTATTTCGAAGTGATCCAGGGAAACGGACGGGTTCTGCTGACGAACCGCCTGAAGCTTGAGGACAATAAATACGAACTCGACCTCGACCATTTCGAGACGCTGGCGGCAAGCGGCGCCAAGGCATTCCTGCTTTGCAATCCCCACAATCCTGCGGGAAAGGCGTGGCGGCTCGATGAACTGACGGCGCTCAACGCTATCTGCGAGCGCTATGGGGTCTTGGTCATTTCCGACGACATTCACTGCGACATAAGATTGTCCGATCGGCCCCATATCGTCTTCTCCTCCATTTCGGAGGATGCCGCGGAGAAGTCGTTCATCTGCACGGCGCCAACGAAGACCTTCAACCTGGCTGGCATTCCCTCGGCGACCATTTCGGTGGCGAACAAAAAGCGCCGCGGCGAGCTCCTTGCCGCGATGCAGGCCTCATTCATGGTGAATGCGAACTTTTTCGGCCGCCTAGCCCTGGAAGTCGCCTACAGTACCGGTGCGCCGTGGCTCGACCAACTGACGCGCTACATCGGCGGCAACATCGAGCTGGTCTACGAATTCGCGCGCGAACATCTCCCAGGCATAGCGCCGATGAGGCCCGATGCCTCGTTTCTTGTGTGGCTGGATGCGCGCGCCCTCGATCGCCGGGTCGAAGGAGTTCAGAAGTTCTTTGTTAATCGCGCCGGCGTCAATTTGTACGATGGCCGCGTATACGGGCCCGGCGGCGAAGGGTTCATTCGCCTCAATGTCGGCTGTCCGCGTCCTCTATTGCAGCGAGCACTGGAGCGCATGGCAAACGCGCTGATGTCGTCGTGACAAGCGGGCCTCAATCCGGAATCGGCCAAAGCCCGCTTTCTAGTGAAGCGTCCTGGCGCACCCCCTCCAGATCATCTCAGGTTACTGTCATTTACCGACTTCTGACGCCAGAAGCGGACAATCTGGAAACGGCCCCATTTCGGTCATTCACCAGGAGGAAGTGGCTGGCTACTTAGGGCTCCATCGTCGATATCTCGAAGCCAGTAACTATTCTCGTCCATCGTCTTTCGGTTCGCCAGACCATACGAGAGAATACGAGGGAAACG
>NZ_RZSV01000013.1:7755-48304 GCF_004023205.1 Mesorhizobium sp. M1A.F.Ca.IN.020.03.2.1
TTTCGGTCATTCACCAGGAGGAAGTGGCTGGCTACTTAGGGCTCCATCGTCGATATCTCGAAGCCAGTAACTATTCTCGTCCATCGTCTTTCGGTTCGCCAGACCATACGAGAGAATACGAGGGAAACGGGTAGGCGAACCACCCGCTAACATATTGATTTCCTGTCGAAAACGACGGCCCTCCGGGCCCACCATAACCTTTGATTTCGTTGCCGAAAATTGAGCGAGGCCAGAAACTTCCGGGCCCGTTGACGGGCTGGGGCAAAAGGCGATCCCCGCGTTTGCTCCCGTCAAGTTGGAGGCGCAGCACCATCGAGTGACTAACCACCATTGCCCGGACGACACAAGCCTACACTGGCGCTGCATGCCCATGCTGGAGGCCAAACTCGGGGCCGCCACTTGTTACCGCTCGCTTCCGGCCGCTGCTCCAGATTGTTGGGGCAGCATCTTATGAAGCGAGGTGAATAGCAGACGGTAACGAGTTGATGCCATTGACCTCCAAGGTTTGTTAGATCGCCGGCTCGGACCTGGAGGGCATGCGCCTCTGACCTCCTGGGAATCGGTCAAGATGCGCATTGCGCTCGCCCGTTCAACGTCATCGCGCCCCACGAAGGAGTTCAAGAACATAGGTCTTGGCGCCCCGTACCGCCGCCTCCAACGGCAGACCTTGAGCTAACGATGCTGCGATGGCGCTGGACAGCACGCAGCCGGTGCCACGCATCCCCCGATGGACGCGAGGCGCTTCGACCCGAACTGCGCGACGGTCCGGCTGCATGAGAACGTCATTCGCTTGATCTCCGTGCGCGTGCCCGCCCTTGACGAGCACGGCGGTCCGCACCGTCGCCAACAGGTCCTCGCCTTGAACGCACGCGCCTTCTTCGTCCTTCGCAGGGTCTGCTCCCACCAGCCTTGCGAGCTCGATCAGGTTGGGGGTCACGAGCCGGCAGAGCGGCATCAGATCACGGCGCAACACGTCGACGGCATCGTCCTCCAGCAACCCGCGTCCCGAGGTCGAGGCAAGCACAGGGTCGAGGACCACCGGCACCTTCGGATGGGCCGCCAGGACAGAGCCGACCGCCTCAATGGCTGCCGCGGTCCCCAGCATGCCGATCTTGACCGCTGCGACCGGATTGGCAGCAAAGGCAGCGCGCATCTGGGCGGCGATAAGCTGCGGCGGCATCTGCTCGATGTGTTCGACGGCCGAGTGCGTCTGGACGGTCACGGCCGTGACGGCGAGGCAACTGCGCAGTCCAAAGGCGGATACGGTCTCGACGTCTCGGGCTGTTCCCGCGCCGCCACTTGAATCGCAGCCGGCGACGATCAGCACATGCGGCGTCAACGCCATTGGGCTGTCGCCGCCAGCCATTCAGCTGTCCGCGCCTCGGGGTGCGTGTTGCGGGCGATGTCGGTGACGACCGCCGCACTTTGGGCGCCGTGGGCGAAGAGACCGGCAACGCGCTCGACGGTGAGCCCGCCGATGGCCACAAGCGGAATATCGCCTAAGCGCTGCTTCCAGGCGGCGATGCGGTCCAGCCCCTGCGGAGCCCATTTCATCGCCTTGAGAATGGTCGGGTAGATCGGTCCGAGCGCGACATAGTCCGGCTCGGCTTGGAGCGCTGTTTCGAGTTCGGCGCCGTCGTGGGTGCTGAGGCCCAGCCTCACGCCCGCCCTGCGGATCGCCTTCACATCAGCCTCCGCCAGATCTTCCTGGCCGAGGTGAACGAAATCGCAATTTTCCTCGATCGCAACACGCCAGTAATCGTTGACGATGAGCTGGCAGCCGTGGCTGTCACAGACTGCCTTCGAGGCGCGAATTTCTCGGCGCAGCGAAGCTTCGTCCTGGTCCTTAATGCGCAGCTGCACCAGCTTCACGCCGAGCGGCACCAGACGTTCGATCCAAGCGGCGGAATGGACGATCAGGTAAAACGGATCGAGCTTCATGAGAATGCTGCCATGCCGATGACGGGGGTGGAGGGAACGGCCATGTCGCGCGGCTCGAGCAGGCCGGCGCAATAGGCCTCGCGGCCGGCCTCGACCGCCTTGCCGAAGGCCGCCGCCATGGCAACGGGATCGCCGGCCCTGGCGACGGCGGTGTTGAGCAGCACCGCGTCGTAGCCGAGCTCCATCACGGCCGCGGCATGCGAGGGCCGGCCGATGCCAGCATCGACAATCAGCGGAATGCCGGGGAAATGGCCGCGCAGGCTTCGCAGCGCATCGGGGTTCTGCGGCCCGCGTGCGGAGCCGATCGGCGCGCACCAGGGCATCAAGAGCCTGCAGCCGGCGTCGAGCAGGCGCTCGGCAACGATGAGGTCGTCGGTCGTGTAGGGAAACACCTCGAAGCCTTCAGAGGCAAGGATCCTTGCGGCTTCCACCAATCCGAATACGTCGGGCTGCAGCGTATCGTGGTTGCCGATCACTTCGAGCTTGATCCAGTCAGTGCCGAACACCTCGCGCGCCATCCGCGCCGTGGTGACCGCTTCCACCACCGAGTGGCAGCCGGCGGTGTTGGGCAGCACGCGAACGCCGAGCGACTGGACAAGCGACCAGAACTGGCCGCCGGCTTTGCCGCCTGAGGTTTCGCGGCGGAGCGACACGGTGACGATCTCCGTGCCGGACGCTTTCACCGCCTCCGCCATGACGGCAGGCGAGGGGTAAAGCGCGGTGCCCAGCAGAAGGCGGGACGAGAGTTTCTGTCCATGGAACTCGAGCATGGGATCAGCCTCCCTTCATCGGCGAGAGGATTTCGATGCGGTCGCCATCGGTGAGCCGGCAGCGGTCCCGTTCCCTGGCCGGTACGACGTCACCGTTCCGCGCGGTTGCCAGCCAGCCGCCTTGGAAATCGAGTTCGCTGAGCAGCGCGGCAAGTGTTTCTGCTGCGACTTCATGGGCTTGGCCGTTAACGGTGAGCTTCAAGGGCAAACTCCTTTGCTCCAGGATCCCAGGATGAGGTCGGCTGCCCGCCGCGCCATGGCCGGCGCGAGCAGGAAGCCGTGGCGGTAGAGGCCGTTGATGCGAATATTCCCCCCGTCGCGCTCGACGCGAGGCAAGTTGTCGGTGAATGCGGGACGCACGCCAACACCGGTTTCGACCAGCTCGGCTTCGCCGAAGGCCGGATGCAGCGCATAGGCGGCGCCGAGCAGCTCCATGGTCGAGCGCGCGGTGATCGGGCCTTCGGTATCGCACTCGATCATCGTCGCGCCGACCATGAACAGGTTTTCCGCGCGGGGCACGACATAGACGGAGACGCGCGGATGCAGCAGCCGCACCGGGCGGGCCAGCGAGATCTCGTGCGTTCGCAGGATCAGCATCTCGCCGCGCACGCCGCGCAGTTCCGGTCGCCTGTCACCGCTGCCGGTGCAGTCCACCTCAATATCCTGAGATGCCGGCGCCGAGTTGCGGCCGAACTCGACGCGCGCGCCCATCCCGCGCAGCTTGTCGCGCAGGGAAAGCAGAGCCGTCCGTGGGTCGAGATGCGCTTCCTCAGCGAAGAACAGCCCGCGCCCGAACCGGCCCTTGAGCGCCGGCTCGAGTGCCGCGATTTGGCTGGCGTCCAACTGCCTGAAGCCGGATGTGCGGCGGCCGAAGCGGTCGAGTTCGCCGGCATCGCGGGCAGACGCCAGCACCAGCGTGCCGCGGCGCGCGACATGGCCGGGCAAGGCGGCGTCCCACCAGTCGGCTGCGCCGCGTCCGAGCGTCAGTACGGTCGCTTCGGCGTTCTCGCGCTCGCACCAGGGCGCGAGCATGCCGCCAGCCTGCCAGGAGGCATTGCCGGCGATCTCTAGCCGTTTCTCGACCACGGTCACATCGGCGCCGCGCGTTGCCAGCTCGTGCGCGAGCGTCAATCCGGCAACGCCAGCGCCGCGAATGAGCACCTTCATGGCGTGTCCGTGCGCTCGGGGGTGCTGTCGAGCGGCATATAGAGATCGCCGCCGTCGCGGTACTTCGCAGCCATGGCCGCGAGCCCTTCCTTCTGCGCTTCCGCGCGGATGTCGTGCGAGATCCGCATCGAGCAGAATTTGGGACCGCACATGGAGCAGAAATGCGCCACCTTGTGCGCCTCCTTCGGCAGGGTTTCGTCGTGGAAGGCGCGCGCCGTCTCCGGATCGAGCGACAGGTTGAACTGGTCCTCCCACCGGAACTCGAAGCGCGCCCTCGACAGCGCGTCGTCCCTGACCTGGGCGGCCGGATGGCCCTTGGCGAGGTCGGCGGCATGAGCGGCGATCTTGTAGGTGATGACGCCAGTCTTGACGTCGTCGCGGTCGGGCAGGCCGAGATGCTCCTTCGGCGTGACGTAGCAGAGCATCGACGTTCCGAACCAGCCGATCATCGCCGCGCCGATGCCCGATGTGATGTGGTCATAGCCCGGCGCGATGTCGGTGGTGAGCGGCCCGAGCGTGTAGAACGGCGCTTCGCCACAGACCGCGAGCTGCTTGTCCATGTTTTGCTTGATCTTGTGCATCGGCACGTGGCCGGGGCCCTCGATCATCACCTGGCAGTCCTTGGACCAGGCGATCTTGGTGAGCTCTCCGAGCGTTTCCAGCTCGGCGAACTGGGCCGCGTCATTGGCATCGGCGATCGAGCCGGGGCGAAGGCCGTCGCCGAGCGAGAACGCCACGTCATAGGCCCGGGCGATGTCGCAGATCTCCTCGAAATGCTCGTAGAGAAAACTCTCCTTGTGGTGATGCAAGCACCATTTGGCCATGATCGAGCCGCCGCGCGACACGATGCCGGTGACGCGGTCGACGGTGAGCGGGATATAGGGCAGGCGCACGCCGGCATGGATCGTGAAATAGTCCATGCCCTGCTCGGCCTGCTCGATGAGGGTGTCGCGGAACACCTCCCAGGTCAGTTCCTCGGCGACGCCGCCGACCTTCTCAAGCGCCTGGTAGATCGGCACCGTGCCGATCGGCACCGGCGAATTGCGCACGATCCACTCGCGGATGTTGTGGATGTTGCGCCCGGTCGAGAGGTCCATCACCGTGTCGGCGCCCCAGCGGATCGCCCACACCATCTTCTCGACCTCTTCGGCCATCGACGAGGTGACGGCGGAGTTGCCGATATTGGCGTTGATCTTGACCAGAAAATTGCGGCCGATGATCATCGGCTCGCTTTCCGGGTGGTTGATGTTGGACGGGATGATGGCGCGGCCGCGCGCCACCTCGTCGCGCACGAATTCCGGCGTGACGAAATCGGGGATCGCGGCGCCGAAGTTTTCGCCCTCGCGTTGGAGTTTCGAACGCAACTGCTCCCGGCCGAGGTTCTCGCGGATGGCGACGAACTCCATCTCAGGCGTGATGATGCCGGCGCGCGCATAGGCGAGCTGTGTGACGGCGCGGCCGCCGGCCGCGCGCAACGGTCTGTTGCGAACCGGGAATTCCGGCGTCAGGCGATCGGCTGAGACGAAGCCGTTGTCTTCCGGCTTGATCGTGCGGCCCTCGTAGCGCTCCACGTCTCCGCGCGCCTCGATCCATGCCTCGCGCAGCCGTGGCAAGCCACGCTCGATGTCGGTTTTCATCGCGGTGTCCGTGTAGGGACCGGACGAGTCATAGACCGTGACCGGCGGCTCGCCGGCGCTCGGGTGGACCGAGATCTCGCGCATCGGCACCCGCAGCTCCGGGTGGAGCTGACCGGGTTTGTGGACCTTCTTCGAAGCGGGCAATTCGCCGACGGTGACGGTCGGGGTGTGGGCATTCATGAGTGAGCCTCCTTGCTCGAGTGCACGGAGACCCAGTCCACGCGATGAGGAGGAAGTGACGCTTCGCTTAGGATGCGGGCACTGCCCGAATGCCGAAGCCGGATTGCCGACCCGCGAAGCTTCGCACCGTCCCTACGCCAGTATGAACTGGATCAGGTTCAACGGGTCACTGCGCGCTATTAGCAGTATCTCAGCCCCTTGCCGGGACTCCCCTGGTGAGGCGCCTAGGTTGGACGATGCGACGCTATCCTGTCAACTCGACTTCATGACTTCTCCAGCCTCGAACAAGCGACGAGAAGCGGCGCAGCCACGCAGCTTTGATCGAGCATCTCTTACATCGACGCCCATTGAGCCACGACCCGGCGCGCGTCGAGCTGGCAGTCGGGGCCCACTTGTCATCCGCCAAGGAAACGCTTTTGCGATCCCTTGTGGCGGCGGATTGAAGAACGCATTTTTCGCCTCGAAGAGCATCTGTTCGGCGTCCACGGACGCTGGTTCGATTTGTTCAGGACCGAGTTATTGCGCAGCCGTAAGGGTCGAGTTGCAGCGTTCCTTCAACGGCCTTGCCCGTCAGCAGGTCAAGGCCCTTTGGGACGTTGGGTACGATCACGGCGACTTCCGTGGTGTTCAGCACGAACATCAGCCGGCGGTCGTCGGCTTCCCTGACAGAGACCTCCACCCCGGCAGGCAGGTCGGGCAGCAAAGGCGCTATACCGGCTTTGGCCAGCACGACATCGACAAGCTTCTCCGTCAGTTGCGGCGTGAGATACGTGCCGACATAGACAACCCGACCTTGCCCGACCTTGCGGGCGGTAATTGCCGGAGAGCCGGCGGCGAAGCGGTTCGACCAGATGCCGAGCACCTCGGTGTCAGGCGCTACATCAAGCACCTCGTACAAATGCGCAGCCTGGAATTCTTCATTGCCAAGGGTGAACAGGTATTTGCGTTCCGCGGACGAGGCCGGGAGCGGCGGCGGTGCATAGGCGCCCATCGGAGCCGGACGAAACAGCGAAAACAGGCCGCTGCCGCCTTCGGGAACGACGCGGCCGAACTCCGCCACCCTGACGCCGCTCAGGGCTGCAAGGGCCTTGCCGGGCGCCTGCTCGCGAATGATGTGGTTGTTCTCGTCCCTCGTCGCGCTCAATGCCGACAGGATCAGCGTACCGCCGTTGCGGACGAATGTTTCGACAGCCTCGTTCCATTCATCCTTCCACATCACCCAATGCGGGACGTAGAGCGCCTTGAGCCGCGAAAGATCGTCTTCGGGATGAATGAACCCGCATGCAATGCCGTTCTGATAGCAGTGGCGATGAAGCAGCGTCGCGTCTTCGAGCGGACTGGGGAGGCCGATCGGATAGGTCTTGTGAGCCTCCTGGTTGTCGAAGTCCGCGCCGGCGATGCCGAGGTCCATGCGCACTGCGGTGCCAAGAATCTGCTCCTTCGCGGCGGCGATCTCATGGAAGAAGCGGCTTGCCTCGTCATAGCGGCGGCGCGGCACGTCGTCGTGATCGATGACGCCCATCCAGTAGATCTCGGCGCCGAAATGCGCGGGACGCCAACGAAAGAACATGACACCGTCGGCGCCGCGCGCCACCGAGGTCATGGCCATGCGACGCATCTCGCCGGGCTCCGGCGTCATCGTCGAGAAGCCGGGCTGGCTGCCGAAGCCTGAGGCCTGCTCCGGAACGATGAAGTTGCCGGAATAGGCGCGGCATATGTCGAGATGGAGGGCCTGGGTCGCCGCATGCCCGCCGGTTCGGCGCATCTCGTCATAGAGCATCGGATAGATGTCGAAGCCGATGAAATCGAGATCCTGTCCGAACTGACCGCGGAAGTCGATGTCGGCAAGCTGGCCAAGATTGTGGAAGATGAACCAGTCCGGATTGGCGGCACGCAGGATCTCGACCTGGTCATGTTGGAAGGCGGCGGTCGCTGCGGCCAGAAAGCGATGGTAGTCCTGCACATGGCCGGGGCTGGGGTAGGACGGCATGAGCGGTCTCGGCAGGTCGATCTGCGAGAAATCGTCGTAGGCCGTCGCCCAGAAGTGGCCGCCCCAGGCGAAGTTCAGCGCCTCGATGGTGCCGTAGGCCTTCTGCAGGTATTTCTGGAACTCCAGCCTTGTCGAAGGCGCGAACCATTCCGACACCGTGGTGTTGAGCTCGTTGTCCGTCTGCCACCCGATCACACGCGGGTTGTCCCGATAATGCTCGGCCATGGCGCGGGTGATGCGGCGGCTGTGGGCGCGGAATACCGGGCTTGTGGTGTCGGCATGCTGGCGCGATCCGTGGCTCGAGGCCCGCCCATTTATGTCAACGCGCAGCACTTCGGGGTAGTTGACGGTGAGCCAGCGGGGAGGGGTGGCCGTCGGCGTGCACATAATCGTGTCGATCCCCGCTCGGCCGAGAAGTTCGATCGCCCGATCGAACAGGCCGAACTCGAACTTGCCTTCGCGGGGCTCGAAAATGTGCCAGGCGAACTCTCCCATCCGCACCGTGTTGACGCCGGCGGCGGCCATGCGCTCGGCGTCACGCTGCCAGCAGCCTTCGTCGACATGTTCGGGGTAATGAGGTGCTCCGAGCAGAAAGCGGTCAAGATTGAGGGGCCGCCATACGGATAGCGGAGCGGGCTCTTTGCGGTTCATGCGTATGGGACTTTCGAAATTTCGAGGTTCAGATCGAGGCGACGGGTTTTCTTGGCGTGAGCGTGCGGCCATCGGGGCCGAAGAGGTAGGCGTCGCCGGCTTCGAAGCCGACCTGCAACGCGGCGCCGACGCCGAGGGTAGAAACCTTGTTGAGCTGAAGCGTGAAATTGCCGGTGCCGCTGTCGGAATTGGTCGTCTGAAGCGGAGAGCCGTCGACGTAGAGGACAGTTTCGCGCCCCAACTGCTCGACCAGACGGACCTGGCTGGAGAAGGCCGGCATTACGTCGTCGCTTGGCTCGACGACACGCAGGGCCTCCGGACGAATGCCGATGGTCACGGCATCACCAGCCGAAAGGCCGCCGGCGTCGATACCATCCAAGGTGATGGCAGGGAGGCCGGCGGCGGCTACCGAGACGCTGGATGCCTCGACGCTCACTGCTTTCGCTTCGATGAAATTCATGCGTGGCGCGCCGAGGAAGCCCGCGACGAAAATGTTGGCAGGGTTGGCGTAGAGCTCCAGCGGCGAGCCGACCTGCTCGATCCGGCCCTTGTTGAGGACCACGATCCGGTCGGCCATGGTCATCGCCTCGACCTGGTCGTGGGTGACGTAGATCATCGTCGATCCAAGCTGCGCGTGCAGGCTCGAAAGTTCCACTCGCATCTGAGTGCGCAGCGCGGCATCGAGGTTCGACAGCGGCTCGTCGAACAGGAACACCTCGGGCGAGCGGGTGATCGCGCGACCGATCGCGACGCGCTGGCGCTGCCCGCCCGACAATTGCTTCGGGCGCTTGTCGAGCTGCTCCTCCAGACGCAGGATCCGTGCTGCGCGTTTGACGGCAGCGTCGATCTCGGTCCTGGGCCGGTTGGCCATCCGCAGGCCGAAGCCCATGTTCTCGGCGACGGTCATGTGTGGGTAGAGTGCATAGGACTGGAAGACCATTGCGATGCCGCGGTCGCCGGGCTCTTCCCTGGTGACGTCGCGCCCGTTGATCACGATGTGGCCGGAGTTGATGGTTTCCAGCCCGGCGATCGTCTTCAGCAATGTCGACTTTCCGCAGCCGGAGGGGCCGACCATGACGACGAACTCGCCCTTTTCGATCGTCAGGTCGACCGTCTTCAGGGCATGGTAGCCGGCATAGTGCTTGTCGACTTTTCGCAATTCCACGCTGCTCATTTCGAGGCGCCTTTCCGTGCGTGTCGGGTGCGGCAGGGTTCGCGGATCATCCCTTGACGGCTCCCATGGTGAGGCCGGCGACAAAGTGCTTCTGCATCATGAAGAACATCACGACCGGGGGCAGGGCGACGAAGATCGTGGCCGCCGAGACGATGTTCCAGGCCGATGTCCATTCGCCGCGCAGATTGTTCAAACCTGCGGTAACGGGTTTGACCGCGTCACTCTGGGTAAGGACGATCGCCCAGAAATAGTCGTTCCAGACGAAGGTGAAGGTGAGGATCGCGAGTGCCGCCAGTGCAGGCCGGACCAGCGGAACAACCACGTGGCGCAATGTCTGGAACGGCGAGGCGCCTTCGGCGCGCGCCGCCTGGAACAGTTCGCCCGGGAGAGCGGCGATGAAGTTGCGCATGAAAAGCGTGGCGAAGCCGGTCTGGAAGGCAATGTGGAAAACGATCAGCGCATAGACGGTGTCGTAGAGACCCAGCCTCACCATCAGGTCGCGGACCGGGATCATCATGATCTGCGCCGGCAGGAAATTGCCACCGACGAAGAGGGCGAAGATGAGGTTGGAGCCACGGAACTGGTAGCGCGACAAGACGAAGCCGGTCAGTGTCGACAGGATGAGAACGCCGATGACGGACGGAATGGTGATCAGCAGGCTGTTCAGGAAAAAGCGCAGCATGGCGGTCTGGTCGAAAACCGCCTTGTAGTTGTCGATCAGGCTGAATTTCTGCGGCCAGCCCCAATAGTTGCCGGCCATCAGCTCCTCGTTGGAACGGATCGAGGTCAGCATCACGGCGAGCAGAGGCAGCAGCCACAGGATCACGACCAGGGTTACACCACCTAGATAGAGGGCTCGCTGGATCCTGGCGTTTTCGGGAATGGGGCGCGGGTACATCAGGCGTTGCTCCGCTCGGCCTTGATGAGGCCACTGAGATACCAGGCGATGAAGACGATCATGATCACGAACAGCACGGTGGCGATCGCGGCGCCGTAGCCAAAGCGGTAGGAAAAGATCGACTCCTGATACATCTGGTAGGCGAGCACGGTGGACGAGCCATAGGGGCCGCCACTGGTCATGACCGCGATCAGTCGAAGGAGCGCAGCGCACCGATCACCGTCACCGCGATGGCGATGAAGCCGACCTGCGACAGTTGCGGCAGGACGACATGGCGCAACATGCGCCAGCCGCGCGCACCGTCGACGCGTCCGGCGGCGATCAGATCGTCGTTGAGGCTGTTCAGTCCCGCCAGGAACAGGATCATGCAGAACGCGATCTGTGGCCATAGACCGGCGGCGGCTACCGCGAAGGTGACGAAGGTCTCGTCTGAAAGCAGCGCCGGGGCGGTACCGCCAAAGGCGCCGAAGAGAAGCTGCAGCAACCCGAAGTTTGGATCATAGACCCATCCGAACACGACACCGACGGTGACGGTCGCCAGCACAAGCGGCACGAAGAACAGCGACTTGAGGATGCGCATGCCGCGGATCTGCTGATTCACGATCAGCGCAAGCGCCAGGCCGGTCGGCGGCGCCAGCATGAAGATCAGCAGCCAGATTACGTTGTTCTTGAGCGAGACGTAGAACTGCGGATCGTCGGCCAGTTCGACATAGTTGGCGAGCCCGACCCAGGTCTTGGCGCCAATCCCATCCCAGTCGTGCAGCGAAATCCAGACCGTCTCGATGGAGGCGGCAAGGATCACCGAGCCGAACAGGATGAGGCCCGGCAGCAGGAAAAGTACCGGCGTCAACCAATGACGATTTCTGCGCCAGACAGGAGGCATGGCGTTCCATCCGAAAAAAGAGAGACGGGAGCCGCCGAAAGGCGGCGCCCGTCAGCCAGGGAGGATCAACCGAAGATTCTCTTGCGGGTTTTTTCGAGGCGCTTGAGGATCTGCTCACGTCGCTCAGGCTTGACCATGAATTCCTGCAGCCCCGCCATCCCTTCCTGGGCCATGTCCGGATCGGTGTCGCGATCGTAATATTGCGATGTTCCAACCACTTTCTTCAGTTCCTCGACCGCAGCATTGACCAGCGGGTCCTTGCTTGGCGGGCAGTCGTTGCGAGGCGGGATGGCGCCTTCGGCGGCGAGGAATGCGCCCAGATTTTCCGGCTTGTAGAAATAGGCGAGGAAGTCGCGCGCACCCTGCTTGTTCTTCGCATTCGCCGGAACGTGGATGGAGTTGACCGAAAAATCCTCGTAGCGGGCGACCCCGGGAACGATCTCGGGAAATGGCGCGTAGGCAAGCTGAGGCAAATCCGCTTCCGGAAAGGCGGATCGAACGAAGCCGCCCAGGTCCATCATTGCCGCCTTCTTTTGCGCTAGGGCAGCACCCGCCTGCTCCCATCCGAACGAACTGTGGCTCGGCGAGAAGAAGCCCGCCTTGATCAGATCGTTCCATTTGTCGAAGACTGGCGTCAACATCGGATCGGTGTAGGGAACTTTGCCGTCCATCAGCGCTATGTGCTTGTCGAGCCCGTTGATGCGCAGGTTCATGTGGTCGAACCAGCCGCCCGCCGGCCAAAGCTCCTTGGTGCCCATGCTGATCGGGATCATCTTCGCGGACTTTGCCGCCTCGCCGAAGGCGAGGAAGTCGTTCCAGGTCTTGGGCGGCGTCCAATTTTTTTCGGCGAAGACGTCCTTGCGATAGAAGAGGCCCCAGAGAAGACCTCCCATCGGCAGGCCATACTGCTTGCCGTCGACGGTGACCGCGCTTGTGGTGGCACCGAGTACGCTCTTGTAGTTCTCCTTGGCGAACAGATCGGAGATGTCGTCAAAAAGGCCCTTGTTGACGAAGGCCTTCATGCGGTTGCCGGAAAACCAGAAGCAGATATCCGGAGCGCCGACGACAAGATAGCTGCGGATTGCCGTCTTATGGGCCTCGTGGTCCATGTTGTTGATGACGATCTTGGTGCCTGATTTTGCCTCATACTCGCTCGCCAGCCGCTGCAGGATCTGGCGTTGCTCGACATTGCTGAGGTTGGAAATGATGGTGATTTCCTGAGCCTGCGCCAAGGCCGGGAGGCAAAGACCAGTCGCCGAAGCGGCGAGTGCCGCGCCAGTGCCCTTGAGGAAACGGCGCCTTGTTGTGGTTAACGCGGAAAAGTCGGTGGTCATGGCTTCTATCTCCTCCCTGAGAACAGCCGGATTCCAATTGAACCATGCGAATTCGTAGCGTATGGATGTCAGCATGGTCAATACTTAATTTACAAAATTAATTATGAGGCAGGAATGAAGCTCAAAGGCGATCAGCAAACGGCCCGCGCGATCAACCGGCGGCTGATCCTGAACCTGCTGCGAAGGCAAGGTGCTATAAGCCGCGCCGAAATCGCCTCTGTTACGGGCCTCAGCCCCGCGGCGGTGACGTTCGTCGTGTCTGAATTGCTCGAGGAAAATATTCTGGTGGAAGGGGAGGCGAGTCTTGGCGCGCCGGGACGTCGACCTATCCCGATCAATATAAACTACGCCGGCAGGCTTGTGGCCGGGCTCAAGCTGAAGGTAGGCGGCATCGATTGTGTGCTGACCGATCTTGCCACGACTCCACTTGTTACGAAGCAGGTCGTTGTCCCCGATCTGTCGCCACAAAGTACGGTGGAGGCCTGCGCCTCGGCAGTCGAGGAGCTGGTTTCCGACCGCAGGGCACCGAAAGGCGCCCAGCTCAGCGGGATCGGCATCGCTGTACCAGGCGTCATCGATAACGGTGTCTGCCGGTTGAGCCACCGGTTCAATTGGGCCGATGTGCCGATCGCTGCGATGCTTGCCGAACGCGTGCGCGTACCCGTCTGGGCGGACGACGACACCAACGCATTTGCGCTCGCGCAACAATTGTTCGGACTTGGCCGGCATCATCGCACCGTCGGGGCCCTGGCCATCGGGGCCGGCATCAGCTGCGCGGTGGTCATCGATGGCTCTGTCCATCACGGCGCGAATGGCGCCGCGGGCAAGATGGGTCACTCGACATACGATCCGAACGGGCCGCCATGCGAGTGTGGCAGGCGCGGTTGCCTGCAGACCTTCTTCTCGGAACCGGCCCTGGTGCGGCGATGGAAGGAGGCCAGGCGACTCGCTGGTGAAGTGACGCGCCACGACATGCTGAACGCGGCCAAGACTGGAGACCGGGCAGCCATAGACCTGCTGCAGGAGGCAGGCGAGGGGATTGGACGATACCTGGGCGGTTTCTGCAATATCATCGATCCGGAAGTGATTGTCGGCGGGGGCGAAGCCGTCACCTTTGGCGACTATCTGTTCGGGCCAATGCGCGATGCATTGAAGCGTTATGCCATGTGGAACCCGCCACCGATTACACCCGATTGGGCAGACGATTCCTGGGCGCGTGGCGCCGCGGCGCTTGCGACCCAAAGGCTCTTCGACTTCGAAAGCAGCCCCGGAGAAATCGCCGGCACTGGGCTGCAACGATCAATGGTCAAGTAGCTGCAGGACCAAAGCGGCGTCCTCGTCCCGATTTCGGGCCTTCGTCTCTGCGCGCCTTTCCGTAGCCAACTGTTTGGAAAAGCGATGCTTGGCCGATGGATGAGGTTCGTGCAAAAGGGCGCCGGCCGAATGGAAGAAGACCGGCGCGAAGGTGCCGGTCTTGATGTCGTAACGAGCAGAGGAGGTCGGCGACCTCCGGTCTCGGATTGCCTGAGCAGTCAAGCGGCCTTGAGGTTCTTCAAGGCCTTTTCGAAGGCATCCTTGATCGGCATGGATACGTCTTCGGTGGCTCTCAACATCACCGCCTGCAGGGTCTTGGCCTGCTCGACGGAAGTGTCGATCTGTTTGTTCACGAAAGCGGCCTGCAGCTCGAAGAACTCGGACGGCGACTTCACGGCAACCAGTGCTTCCAGGTGAGCGAAGCCGGCTTCGGCATTGGCTTGCAGAGCTGCAATCGTCTTCAGCGACACCTCGTTGCGGGTGGTCTTGGCCACCTCAAGGGTCGACTCAAAAGCCTTTTGAGTCGTCTCGGCGTTCGATTCCAATTTGGAAAATGCTTCCTTCGCCTGCTCAATGCCCTGTTCGGCGACAGCGCGAACCTGCTCGGTAACCTTGTACGGCTCGTAAGTAGCGGATTCCGCGTTTTCGATCGTTTCGGTCTTGCCGGGGATCTTGGACATTTTCCATCCTTTTCCAGAGAGTGGCATTACACAAAGCCCCCCTGTTTCATCTACGAATTTATGAAGGGGCGAATTGCCGCTCGAGGGCACCACTGCGGCGGCCCGGCGCGCCGCTGGCGGCGATCGGTGCTAACGAGATTGACCGTCACCTTCTTCGACCCAAAAAGGAGCGGCCTCTTCGCAATCCATCGCTGCATTCGACCCTGGCGCGACCTTCTCAGTTATTCTTGTACAGCCAAGACTCCGTCTCATGCCAAAACGGCCAAGGCGTCGGCGAAGAAACGGTCGCCGCCGAAATTGCCTGATTTCAGGGCAAGCAGCAGCTCGCCGTGCGGGCTGCCGAGTGCACGCAGCGCTGGGACACCCGCGGCGATTTCGGGGCCCAACTCGAAGGCGGCAATGGCAAGCTGGTCCACGACGGCGCCGGACGTCTCGCCGCCCGCCACGACCAACCTGCGCACGCCGAGTTCGACCAGACCTTCGGCGATGGTCGCCAACGACTGCTCGATCGCATGACCGGCAGCGTCGCGTCCATGCCGCGCCTGCAGCGCCGAAACCACCTCGGGCGATCCGCTGCTGGCGATGAGGACGGGGCCATCGGCCAAGCGGGCGGCGGCCCAGGCGAGCGCACGGTGCGTCTCCGCCACTCCGCTCATCAGCCTTTCCGGATCGAGCCTCAGCACCGGCATCGTCTCTTCGGCGCGGGCAATCTGCGTCAGTGTCGCCCGCGAACAGCTGCCGGCGAGGCACGCCGCAGGCCCCTCGACCGGCCGCTCCCGCAGCACCGTCCGTTGATGGCGCCGCGCGGTGCCGGCGGCGACCAGGCCGCGGGCGAGACCCAGTCCCAGGCCGGACGCTCCGACCGACAGGCGTTGTGCCAAGGCTGCCGCGCCGATCGCTTCAAGATCGCTCTCAAAGACGGCGTCGGCGATTGCCGCTCCGGCTCCATCTTGGGAAAGCGCCGCGTTGCGCGCGCGGATCGCGTCTGCGCCGCGCGCGACCGTCGCGAGGTCGACCGACCCGACCGCTGCCATGCTCTGCCGGGCGAGTACGCGCACCAGATTGGCATCGCGCATGGGATTGAGCGGGTGATCCTTGAGCGGACTCTCGTTGAGCGGCACCGCGCCGACGAAAAGATTCCCCTGGTAGACGGTTCGGCCGGTTTCCGGAAAGGCCGGCGTCACCAAAACCGATTTCTCATCCACGTCGTGACGCAAGGCGTCCAGCACCGGGCCGATATTGCCGGCATCGGTGGAATCGAAGGTCGAGCAGATCTTGTACATCACATGCGCTGCCCCGCGGGCGCGCAGCCATTGGTCGGCCGCGCGAGCGCGCTCCACCGCCTGCGCTGCCGCAACCGAACGGATCTTGAGCGAGACGACAACCGCGTCGACCTCGGGAAGATCCAGACCTGCGGCCGGAATGCCGATGGTTTGAACCGTGCGAAGACCTTCCTTGGCGAGCGTGTTGGCCAGGTCGGACGCGCCTGTGTAGTCGTCCGCAATTGCGCCGAGGGCAAGGCTCATGGCGAAACTCCGATGCCAGCCTGGGGAAGGGGCTCGCCGGCAAAGGGGGCGAACCAGCCGAGCCCCTCAAGTGTCGTGCCGCTGGGCCGATATTCGCAACCGACGAAACCATCATAGCCCAGCCGGTCCAGTTCCGCGAAGATGAACCGGTCGTTGAGCTCTTCCGAAGTCGGCTCATGGCGGGAGGGCACGCTTGCTATCTGGACATGGCCAATGATCGGCAGCAGCCGGCGCAACGCCATGACGACATCGCCATGCAGGATCTGGCGGTGGTAGACATCGAACTGCAGCTTGAGGTTGGGCAGCGCCAGTTCGCCGATGAGCTGTTCGGCAAAGTCGAAGTCATTGAGGAAATAGCCCGGCATGTCGCGACCATTGATCGGTTCGATCACCAGATCGATGCCGCGATCGGCAAGCTTGCCGGCGGTCCAGAGGATCGCTTTGCGATAGGCATCCATGGCCGCCCTGTCCCCGCGAGCGGCGAGCCCCGACATCAAATGCAGGTGCTTCACGCCCGTGGCCTCCGCGTAGGGAAGGGCAGATGCCACGGCGGCCTGAAGCTCGGCGAACCGATCGGGCAAGGCGGCCAGTCCTCGCTCGCCGGCGGCCCAATCGCCAGGCGGCAAATTGAACAGAGCCTGGGTCAAACCGTATCTGCGAAGTCGCTCGCCGATCACCTCGGGCGTGTGCTCGTAAGGAAACAGGAATTCGACCGCACGGAAGCCGGCATCGGCGGCCGCCTGGAACCGATCCAGGAACGGCCACTCGCTGAACATCATTGTCAGGTTGGCGGCAAAGCGGGGCATGGGCGATCCAGTCTTCCTCAGGCCGATGTCAGGCCGGTTTGGCTAGGTTTGCGGGTTGTAGGCAGTTCGGTGCCGGTGATCTTTGCGTAGAGCCGGGCGACGGATGCGTCGTCGTCCCGGCCCATTCCAGCCGCCGAGGTCGCCAGGAACATCTGTAGCGCGGCTGCGGCCACCGGCACCGGGAATTTGGCGCTGCGGGCCATATCCTGAATGATGCCGAGGTCCTTGACGAAGATGTCGACCGCGCTGCGCGGTGTGTAGTCGCCGTCCAGCACGTGCGGCACCCGGTTCTCGAACATCCACGAATTGCCTGCGGAGGCAGTTATCACCTCGTAGACCTTGCGGATGTCCAGCCCTTGCCGGGCGGCAAATGCGATGGCTTCGCTGGCCGCCGCGATATGCACGCCAGCAAGCAACTGGTTGATCATCTTGAAGGCTGCACCAACGCCCGGCTCGTCACCGAGTTCATAGACGTTGGCGGCTATTGCATCCAGTGCCGGCCGCGCTCTGGCGAAGGCGGCAGGGCTGCCGGAGGCCAGAATGGTGAGCGCACCCTCGGCGGCGCGCACCGACCCGCCGCTGATCGGCGCGTCGAGATAGAGCCGTCCCGTCGCTTCGAGCGGCGTGGCAAGGCGGCGCACCGCATCGGGATCGATCGTGGCCGAGGAGACGAAAACCGCGCCCTCGGCCATGGTTTCGGCGACGCCGTTCGTACCGAACAGGATGGCCTCCGTTTGCGCGGCGTTGACGACCACCGACACGACGACGTCGGCACCTTCAGCGGCCTCGGCGGGGCTTGCCGCGCCTCGACCGCCCGCGTCGACGAGCCGGGCGATGGCCGCGGCGTCCACGTCGAAGCCAGCCACTTCAAACCCGGCCCGCCTGAGCGACATGGCCATGCCAAGTCCCATGGAACCGATGCCGATCAGGGCGGCCCGGTTCGTCCTTGCTCCGGCGGGGTTTTCCTTGCTTCGATCATAAACGGTCATCACGGAGATCCTTATTCGAAACGCAATCCGGTTTAGCGATTGACCAGCTTGGGTGGCGTCGTCAGCACCAGGACCGCGCCGAGCACCAGGATTGCGGCGAGCGCATACATGCCGACCTGCGTTGCGCCGGTCAAATCCTTCAGGTAGCCGACGAGATACGGGCTAACAAAGCCGGCCAGATTGCCGACCGAATTGATGAGCGCAATGCCTGCCGCGGCACCTGTCCCGGCGAGAAATGACGTCGGCAGCGACCAGAACAGCGGCGCACAGGTGATCGCTCCGGCCGCTGCAACGGACAGGAAGGCGATGGCGATCGTCAGATTCGAGCTGGCGGCCGCGACGACGAAACCGACGGCCCCGAGCAGTGCCGGAACGACCAGGTGCCAACGGCGCTCGCGATGCCTGTCAGCGCTGCGGCCGAACAGATTCATGACCACGACGGCACAGATGAAGGGGATCGCGCTGATCAGTCCGATATTGAAGTTTCCGGTGATGCCGGTCGCCTTGACCAGGGTCGGCATCCAGAAGGTCAGCCCGTACTGGCCCATCACGAAGGTGAAGTAGATCAGGCACATCAGCCAAACTCGGCGATCGCGGAAGATACCGGCTACCGAATGCCCACTCTCCTTGTGACGCTCCTCGCGTGCGATCTCCTCTTCCAGGGCCTGCTTTTCCGTTTCGCTCAGCCACTTGGCCTGACGAATGCCGTTGTCGAGGAAGAACAAGACAGCGATGCCGAGAAGGACGGCTGGAACCGCCTCGATAAGAAACATCCATTGCCATCCGGCGAGGCCGTGGGCGCCATCGAACGAATCCATGATCCAGCCGGAAAGAGGATTGCCCAATATGCCAGAGACCGGGATCGCGGACATGAACACCGCGATGATCTTGGCCCGGCGATGCGAGGGATACCAGTAGGTGAGGAAAAGGATGATCCCCGGGTAGAACCCGGCTTCGGCGACGCCCAGCAGAAAGCGCAACAGGTAGAATGTCGGCGCGGACGTGACGAACATGAAGCCAGCTGAGATCAAACCCCAGGTGATCATGATGCGCGCGATCCACATGCGCGCGCCGACCTTGTGAAGAATGACGTTGCTTGGCACCTCGAAGAGAAAATAGCCGATGAAGAAGATGCCGGCGCCGAGGCCGTAGACGGTCTCGCTGAAGCCGAGGTCGGCCGACATCTGCAGCTTGGCGAAGCCGATGTTGACGCGGTCGAGATAGGCAACGACGTAGCACAGCATCAGGAACGGCACGATGCGCCAGAAGACCTTGCTGTAGGCGGTCCTCCTCGTTTCGATTTCAGCTACGGCTTGCGCCGGTAGCGCAGGTGTAAGCACGGTCATTGGTTCCTCCCTTGACTGTGAATGGGGTGTCAGCGCGCCCCGCCGGTGGCGGTTTTGGCAGCGCTTGCGTAACCGGATAACATGGATTGGCAGCGCTGCCAACGAAAAAGTGGCAGCGCTGCCAACAATTGTTTGAAAAGGTTGCCGCGACATGGCAAAAGAGATGGACGGAAGCGAGGACGGTCCAGTGCGACGTCGCGCTCCAGCGGGGAGATCGAAAGTGGCCGACGAGCTGGCCGACGGCACGCCGACGGGGACGACGACCCTTACCGATGTCGCACGCGCGGCCGGCGTCGGCGAGAGCACCGCCTCGCGCGTGTTGCGCGGGCACGGTTCATTTTCGGCCAAGACACGCGAGAGCGTCCTCAATGCCGCGAGAAGCCTCGGCTATGTGCCGAACCGCATCGCCGGCACGCTGGCCTCGACCGGCTCCAAGCTGGTCGGGATCGTGATACCGTCGCTCAGCAACATCGTCTTTCCGGACATGCTGCGCGGCGCCAACACGGTGCTGGTGGGCGCCGGGTTCCAACCTGTCGTCGCGGTGACGGACTACGAACAGGGCCGCGAGGAAACCCTCGTCGAGTCGCTGCTTAGCTGGCGTCCGGCGGGCATGATGGTGGCCGGGCTCGAACACACCGAGCGTACCGTGGCCATGCTCAGGCACGCCCGCATCAGGGTCGCCGAACTGCTCGATTCCGATGGCGATGGCATCGACATCGTCGTCGGTTATTCCAACCGCGAGGCGGGAGGCGCGAGCGCGCGTCATCTGGTCTCGCGCGGCTATCGGCGCATCGGCTATGTGGGCCACGATCTCAGCCGCGATCTGCGCGCCGCCAAACGGTTCGCCGGATTTCGCTCGGCGCTCGCAGAGGCAGGCCTTGAAGTCGCCGCGGAAGAAATCATTCCCTCATCTTCGTCGATCGAGGCCGGGCGCGAGGGTCTCGGCCGGCTGCTCGGGCGCGCCCCCAATCTCGATGCCGTCTATTTCTCTAACGACGACATGGCGATTGGCGGTTATTTCCATTGCCTTGCCCGCGGCATCGCCATCCCCGGCCGGTTGGCGATTTTCGGCTATAACGGCCTGGACGTCGCCCGCGCGGCGCCGCAACCGCTTTCCACCATCCGGACGCCACGCGTCGCGGTCGGAGAGACCGGCGCCCGGCTGGTCTGCTCCGACGGGCCGCCGACGAAGATCGATCTCGGGTTCGAACTGATCGAGGGAGCCACAACATGAGCGAGGCCAAACTTCGCGAAGAGATATGCCGCTTCGGCCGTTCCCTATTCGAGCGCGGGCTGACACCGGGATCATCGGGCAATATCAGTCTGCGGCTCGATGACGGCGGCTGGCTTGTGACGCCGACCAACGCATCGCTGGGCTTTCTCGATCCGGCTCGCCTTGCCAGGCTCGATGCGCAAGGGCGGCTCGTCGCGGGCGATGCGCCGACCAAGGAAATCCCCCTGCATACCGCCCTCTACGAGACGCGGGCAGCAGCGCGTGCGATTGTGCACCTGCACTCAACCCATGCGGTGGCCGTCACCATGCTTCCCGAGATCGATCCCAAGTCGGTCCTGCCGCCAATGACGCCGTACTATCTCATGCGCGCCGGACAGACGGCTTTGGTGCCATATTTCCGTCCCGGAGACCCTGCGGTAGCCGATGCAATCAAAGGGCTCGCTGGACGCTACTCTTCGGTGCTGCTCGCCAACCATGGTCCCGTTGTCGCGGGCGAGACGCTCGAGGCAGCGGTATTCGCTACCGAAGAGCTGGAGGAAACGGCAAAGCTCTATCTGCTTCTGCGCGGCCTCAACCCCCGCTATCTGTCACCGGAGCAGGTCAGCGACCTGGTGCGGACTTTTGGGCTTTCGCTGCAGGAGCATGGTGCGCACGACCACTGAGACCCGATTTCGACCTTCGTGAGGCGCTCCTGGATTGCATAGGTTGGGGGGTATTACCTGAGCATGTTGCTAAGGGCGTGCGCTTGTTGAAGATGTCCTGACGGCCTGCAGCCTTACGAGATACAGGGCTGGCCGCTACCGAGTTGCGGTCGAGATTGCTTGTCTCCACGCGCCGTTCGGCACTAGACGTTCCGGCGGCGGGCGGACATTCGCCCCGGACCGTCGCTGTCTATCGGTCGCGTTGCGGTCAGGCCGGCTTCGATGGACCTGAGAAGCTCAAGCGCGGCATTGAGCTTGCGTGTGTCGCCGCCGGCGGCCTCGGATACGGCAGTTGCCCACTCCTTGCGCACCAGGGCGTAATTGTGGGCTCCCCGCCGGGTGCGATGGACGCTGACGCCCCGGCGATCTTGCGGGTCGACATGGCGCTCGATCAGCCCCTTGCCTTCCAGGTCGCGCAGCACGGTGGAAACATTGGTGCGCTGCAGCCCGGTCGCCGTCGCGATCTGGCTGGGCGTTGCGGAAGCGTGCGCAACCAGGTGGCGCATCACCATGCCCTCCGATTGTGACAGCGACAGCGCTCTCTCGTCCCTGTAACCGCGAAACTGAATCTCACGGGCAATGATGAGGATGAGGTCGGCCAGGTCCTCCCAGCGAACAGCCGGGGGAGCTTTGCGTGCGGATGATTCCGGGTCGGTTTCCATAGGGCGGAGTTTACAGACCTCAAGATCTCCTTGCGCTTTACGGCACCGACGAGCCGCTTCCGCAACGGAGGCTTCTTGCCGCCGGACCGCTGACCGCCGTTCTCGAGGACGGCAATCTGCGGACGATCTGTTTTGCCGGCGTGGAGGTGGTTCGGGCGATCAACTATCTTGCGCGCGATGCGTCCTGGGGGACTTACAAGGCCGAACTGTCCAACATGCGCATTTCCGAGGACGGCACGTCGTTCGAGCTTCGCTATGACGGACTCTGCGCCGGCCCGCAGGGACGTTTCGCCTATCGCATGAAGATTCGTGGCGACGCTTCGGGCGAGCTGACCTTGCAAGCGGATGGCGTGGCGCTCACCGATTTTCCCACCAACCGCACCGGTTTCGTGGTGCTTCATCCTTCAGAGGCGGCGGGCAAAAGGCTGACCATCCGGCATAGCGACGGAAGCATCGAGGAGACGACATTTCCCAAATTGATCAGCCCGGACCAGCCTGCCTTCGACATTTCAGCGCTGACGCACGAGCCAGCACCCGGCCTGGTCTGCGCCGTCGCCATGGAAGGCGATGCCTTCGAGATGGAGGACCAGCGCAACTGGACGGACGCCTCGTTCAAGACTTATGTGCGGCCGCTCTCAAAGCCCCGACCTTATGTCATCGGCAAAGGTGTGAAGGACATACAGCGCGTCACGGTTTCCGTGCGCGCCG
Organism: Mesorhizobium sp. M1A.F.Ca.IN.020.03.2.1; assembly: GCF_004023205.1. Classification (NCBI taxonomy): domain Bacteria; kingdom Pseudomonadati; phylum Pseudomonadota; class Alphaproteobacteria; order Hyphomicrobiales; family Phyllobacteriaceae; genus Mesorhizobium; species Mesorhizobium sp. M1A.F.Ca.IN.020.03.2.1. The sequence continues at coordinate 30,347 of NZ_RZSV01000013.1, forward strand.
AGACATCGGCGCCTGGACCGGCTATCAGCAGTCCAGCAACCCTGACCCTTGGCGGACCTGCCGGGCGGATGTCGTCGATAGCGCTGTTCGTCGATCCCGACCAACTGCCGGCAGCCATCGCCGGCGCGGCTTCGCTTGGCCCGGTGCCGGAGATCATACTGCGCTTCGACAGCGCGCGCGGGCATGATCAACGCGTGCTGGAAAAGGCGGCCGAGCTTGCGAACGCGCTTGGCGGCGGGCTGGCGGTCGAGGCGATCTTTGATGCGATCCACCCCGGGGTCGAGGCCCAGGGTCTTGCAGCTATGGTTCGCTTGGCGGGCGTCGAACCGAGCGCCATTCTGGTTTCACCACGGCGCGAATTCAAGACACGCCCCTCGAACCATTTGCCGAACGGTGAGCGACCGATTGACGAGATCGTGCAGGCATTGCGGGCTGTCGGTCTCGCTTGTCCGATTGGGGCTGGTACGCCCTCCCTATTCACCGAATTCAACCGCAACCCGCCGACCGACGATGCGGATTTCGTCTTCTTCGGCAACAGCGCCATCGTGCATGCCGCCGATGAGCAGTCGGTCATGGAAACCCTGACCGTTTATCCTGCAGTCATGGAGACAGCACGGCAATTGTGTCCCGGAAAGCCGATCTGGCTTGGGCCTTGCACGATCGGCTTGCGGCACAATCCCTATGGTGAGGCGGTCGCAGCCAATCCCGGAAATACCCGGGTGCCCGCCGCCGGCACCGACCCGCGTCAGCGGGCATTGTTCGGTGCCGCCTTTGCCGTCGGCGTCGCGGCCCGGGCCGCTGAGACCGCCGCCGAGCGGTTGATATTGGCAGCACCGACTGGCCCCTTCGGTCTCTTGAACGAGGACGGCTCCCGACGACCTTTGCAAGCCGTCCATGCCCAAATCGCTGAGGCCGCCGGCGTCGAACGCTATCGGATTTCGAGTGATTGGCCAGGCGTGGCAGCAATTGCCTTTCGTCGCGGCAACACGATCCGCGTGCTGGCGGCCAACCTGACCCCCGTGCCGATCGACATAGCGCTATCCTCGGATGCTAAACTGCTTTGCGTTGCAGGTGAGGACACGAAGCCGGCGAAGTGCCCGCTGACCACCCATACATTGGGGCCGTACAACTCTGTCGCTCTTCAGTTTGTCCAAACACCAAGTCGACCAGACGGCAGGCTCAGGAAAAGCTGAACGTCAAGATACGCAATCCAAAGCGGGATGTCTCGTCGCCCAGCTATTTGCGTGGGCGGGATGATGGCGCCCGGCAGGAGCATGGAGTGCGCGGACAGGCCTCAAGATCAGCAGCTTCTGCAGGCGAGCGGCGCCTCTGACGCGCTGAACCTTCGATTGTTGAGGCGTCGAACCGCCAAAGACGTGTGCGGTCAACCGCCTCCGTACATGAGCTTCGGCAGCCAAATGACGATCGAGGGGAACACGATGCACAACCCTACTCCGATTGCCTGCAGGAATAAGAAGGGAACGGCGGATCGGAAGATCGTCGCCATCGATATCTCCGGTGGCGCGACACTCTTCAAGTAAAACAGTGAATAGCCGAACGGTGGGCTCAGGAATGCCATCTGCATGTTGACCATGAAAATGACGCCATACCACAGCGGCACGTCTTCAGGAGCCACACCGGCTAAGCCGAACGTACCGCCGAACTCGAGGGACTTAAGGATGGGCAGAAATATCGGTACGGTGAGAAGGAGAATGCCCACCCAGTCCAGAAACATGCCCAGGACGAACAGGATGATCATCATCAGAACAAGAATGCCGTAAGGCGCGAATCCAGTTCCGAGAATGGATTCGGCGACGAAGTTCTGCCCGCCCTTCAGGATGAAGAAGCCGACGAACATGGTGGCTCCGAAGAATATCCACATCACCATCGCAGTCGCCTTGAGGGTCGCCACGCCGGCTTCCCGGATCGTGTCCCAAGTCAGGCGGCGATGGGCGGCGCAGACGATGAAAGCACCGAATGTGCCGATGCCGGCGGCTTCAACAGGCGTTGCTATGCCAAGGAAGATGACCCCGAGCACAAGCAGGATGAGCAGAATGGGCATGAACGTGCGGCGCAGAAGCCTCAGCTTCTCCCCAAAGCCGATGCGCTCGCTCGGCGGCAAAGCCGGGCCGAGCTTGGGGTTGATGTAGCAGCGCGCCGTGACATAGACGACATACATCCCCGACAGCAGCAGCCCTGGGAATACCGACCCGATCAAAAGCTCGCCTAACGACTGTTGCGCGACGACGGCGTAGACGATCGCCATCACCGAAGGCGGTATGAGGATGCCAAGCGTTCCTCCGGCGAGCAGCGAGCCGCAGGCGAGCTTTGCGTCGTAGTTGCGGCGGAGCATCGCTGGCAGAGCGATCATGCCCATTGTCACTTCCGTCGCACCGACGACCCCAACCATTGCTGCGAGCAGGGTGCACGAGATTATGGTGGCCGAGGCAAGTCCGCCTTTCAGCCCACCCAGCCATTTATAGACGACGTCAAACAGTTCCTCGATGATCCCCGCTTTCTGAAGGATCGCGGCCATGAAGATAAAAAGCGGCACCGCCGAGAGCTGATAATCCGTCATGAAGGGAAAAATCCGCGACGGCAGCATGTTCAGCATGGCCGCATTACCGAATAAGAAGAGGAAGAGAACGGCGAGGCTGCCCGTGCAGAAGGCCATTGGCAGCCCGAGCGATAAAAGAACGCCCAGTCCGCCGAACATGAGGATGCTCAGCCACAGGATTGGAAGCTCGAGACCCATGGCTTAGCGGAGCCTTCTTGTTGCGGTCGCGATGTCACGCATCAGGCGAGACACGCCTTGAAGCAGCAGCAGCGCGGCGCCAACAGGAATCGCCAGCTTCACCGGCCAATATTGAATACCCCACTCGGTGAAAGAACTCTCGCCCACCGCCATCGCGTCGCTGGCAAAACGCCAGCCGGCAACGAGCATTGTACCCACGAACAGGAAAAAGAATGCCGAGGTGATGATATCGCAGATCGCCCGGCCACGCTCGGAGAGGTGGCTGTACACGATGTCGACCCTGACATGGGTCTCATCGCGATAGGCATAGGCCCCAGCCAGCATGTATTGCATGCCGAACATCAGAAACATGCTCTCGTGCACCCAGTTGGTAGGGGAGTTGAAAACGAAGCGGGCGACCACCTCGTAATAGTACGCCATGACCGCGAGGACCGACCAATAGGCGACGAACTCGCCTGTCACTCTTACAAGCCAGTCGACCGGCCTAAATGGCGCAAGAGGCTGTTTGACGGGCGTCGCGGGCACATCGACGACGATCTCATGGTGGGTTGCGGCGCGCCCAGTCTCACGGGCGCGGGCGCGCCGCACAAGACCGGGTATGAGAAGGGCGTCGCCGACAATAATGAGACCGAGCAGAAGTCCCGCAATCCGGCTGATGCTGCTGTCCCACTCGAGCCCGTGAACGGCCGCCGTCAGATTGTTGCGCGCCGCCGCGGCCTCAGCCTCAGCTTTTGCAAGTCGATCGGCAGCCCCCTGCTTGTTGGCTGCCGTATCTGCCTTGGCACGCGGCAACAGTCTCTCGGCGTGCTCGCTCTGGGATCGCGCGAGTGAAACTGCCTCGCGTCCATCGCGCACCTGGGTGCTTGTCCAAAGTACCGCGATGAAGAACGGGATAAAAATGAATCCCCACCTGCTCTTCAGATAGAAGCGGTGCATGCCGAGGAAGCCGGCTGTGACCAGGAACAGATAGGCAAGAAACAGGTTTGGACGGCCGGGATCACGCTGTGCCCGTTCTCGATGGACAAAATGAACGGCGGCCAGCGGAAAGACCGCGAGGGTTAACCAGTAGAGCCAGTGCGGCAGCACAAATGTTAGGGAAGGCATCGGCGAACGCCTGCTGCAGGAGCGAGCGCCCGTCCGGCTCAGGACGGGCGAAAAGAGGGTTCACAGGTTGATGGTCAGCCCCTGGTACATGTCCGGAGTGACATAACCGACTGTCGGGTTCTCCATGACCTCGAGCTGCAACTTGAAGATGCGCGCTGCGTCCTTGTCCTTGTTGGCCCACTCGAACCAGATGGGCACCGCGATTTCCTGGAACTTCTGGAGGTCCTCCGGTCCAAGCCGATTGATTTCAATGCCGGCATCAAGGAATTTTTGCCAAGCCTCCATGTCGGCCTTCTGGATCGAGCCGAAATGGGCATTGGAATAGACTTGGATCTCGTCTTCCACGAACTTCTTGAGGTTGTCCGGGAGTTGGTTCCAGACATTCATGTTGACGGCAAAGTCCATCAGGTCGACGGGCTGGTATACGGACATCAGACCGGCTGGACCCATGGAAATGTACTTGGTCACCTGCTGGAAACCGAGGGCCCAGTTTACGGCCGGACCGGTGTAGTCGGCGGCATCGATCGTGCCCTTTTCCAGCGCGGAGAACACCTCGCCGCCCGGCAGCAACGTCGTCTTGGCACCGGCTTTCGCAAAGGTTTCGGCGATCATGCCGCCCGGTACGCGCAGTTTCAGATCCCTAAAATCCTCGATTGAGCGGATCGGTGTCTTTGAGTGGATGATGTTCGGGCCGTGATGAATGCGGTTGACGTAGTAAAGGCCTTGTTTCGCATAAAGGTCGCGCGCGGCCTGCAGACCACCTTTTGAATAGAAAAAGATATCCCATTCGTGCGGATAGCGTAGCCCCAACGTGTAAGAGGACAGGAACGCCGTAGCGGGAAGCTTGCCGGCCCAATAAAGTGAAAACGAGTTCATCGCTTCCAGTACGCCGTTCTTCACCCCGTCGAGGAGTTCGAAGTCACCAACGATATCCTTTGCCTTGAACGGCTGAAATTCGAGTTGGCCTCCGGTTTTTTCCTTGATGGTGCCACACCAGTTTTGGAAGGTTTCAAGTCCGACACCCGCCGGCCACGAGGTTTGGATTTTCCAGGTGATTGCGTCTGCGGCTCCGGCCCTTCGAACCCAGGGCGCGGTGACCGCCGTCGCCGTTAGCCCAGCGACAAGTCCACTCGTCTTCAGAAACTTTCGCCTTGATTGGGAACGCGATTCTCCGTCCATTGCTTTCCTCCCTGTTCGGCAAGCGGGCAAATGATGGGCCCGTCGCCGGTCTCAAATCGCAAAATCAATGACGCAAAGGATGTCCCGTTCTTGTGGGACCAGAGCTGCCTCCTTTTTCGCAGTCGTTTCCAGCCGGATGCCAACGCCACAAACGATAGCGACAGGGACCGGCGCAGCCTGTAAATAACATAACGCGGCGCAATCATTTTCAACCACTGCGCGCCCGATCCATAGTATGCCTGTGCGGCTGTAATAAATCCATTGGTGAGTCACGCCCAATGACGCGCTCGGGGCGTCGATCTGATGCTTCAGAATTGGGATTGGGGTAAGAGCCATCGGCTCGTACTGAGCGAGTCCTTGCAGGCCCGCGAGGTCAGTCAGATGTAGGACGCGCGAGTTGCTGGTGATGAGCTGTTCGACACGCAATGCTGAATTGCGCGATTGAGATGGGGCACACTCAGTCCGAGCGCGTCCGCCATGACTTCCCCATGCGGTATAAACCAGCTCTGGCAAATGGCGTTCGGGCGTCTCCCAGCTATTTGCGCAGGCGGGATGATGGCGGCGCCCGGCGGGAGCATGGAGTGCGCGACAGGCCTCAAGATCAGCAGCTTCTGCTGGCGTCCGGTGGATACGGATCGGTCAGTCGACCGTCGCTTGACCCGTTGCCTCCTTAATCTTGTCCAAGACCGCTTCAGGCGCCACGTCGCGCTTCAGCTCCTTCAACTCATTGTCTGCTTCCGTCGGAACATCCAGGCGCTTCGCGATCTCCTCGACCAGTTTGATGAGCTTGGTCGTCTCATGCTCGTTGAGCAGGCTCACCTGCAGATCGAGGTCTGCCCGCGCATCATCCTGGGCGGCCATGCGGTTCTGGTTGATCAGTACGAACGTTGAGAGAAAGATCGCCTCGACCGAGGCGAACATGGCCAGGATAACCAGAGAAGGATCCCAGGGTTTTATAAAGTTCACGATCCCGAAATTTAGGCCGATCCAGCCGCCAAAGAAGGCGAGGTGGATGTAGACGAACATCATGCTGCCGGCAAACCTGCTGATTGCCGCCGCCGCGCGCTGCTCCAGCGATGCTGCCTTGGCATCGCGCTTCCGCCTCTCGACCAGTGCCTCGATGTTCCGCGCCAGGGCAGGGGCGAGGCCTTCCGCCGCCGGCGTGGTCGGAGTGGCGTAGCCCTGGTCCTCTGGGGCGGCTTTGGGATTCATTGTTGTCTCTCCCGTCTAGGCAGCCTAACTCGCTATTTGGCAATTCGCTCCATTTCACCGCTGTCCAGAGTGCCGAACGAGCGCCTTGTCCGACGATCCTGCCCGATGCAACAGCGGTTGCTGCAGACCGGTGCAGGCTCGCTTCGCGTTGAGTTCGCAGGGCAGGACTCTTACTTAAAGGGATGCCCGCGAGCAGAAAAATCGATTCGACTGCACGGCTGGTTGCAGAGTGGCCGCTATCCCCGGCGGCGACGCTTGGATCGTCGGTGCGGGCGAGGGGCATTTTTCTTGAAATGCGCGCTCGCCTTCCGACGGACTTGAGAAGCCTGCTCCATAGCGAGTCCCGGGTGCTTACCTTGCGTCTGCCGGAGGGCTCCCATGCCAATGTTGAGGCCGCATCGGCGATCGTGTCCAAAGCCATGCAGGACATCGAAGACCTGCCCGTCATGCCTCGCGAGGTCGAGGACATTCTGACGATCTCGGCGGGCGAGCGTCACCGCTGGCTCAAGGCCGGCCGCTTGCAGAGCGCCGGGACGCGGACGGTGAAACTGCGTGGCCGCGCGAGGAAGATCACCTTCCACGTTTTTGATCCGCGCCTGATCGAGGATGTGCTCGACCGTGACCTTGTAGCGGTCTGGCGCGAGGAAGACGCTGCGAGAGCCGCCGAGAACCGACGCCGAGCCGCTGCAAAGGCGGCGCTCAAGCGCTCGCAAAAGAGCCGCGGCGCGGCCGCAACCGACGACAGCCAAAGCGAGGCAGTCCACTCCAACCTGCGCGGCTGGGAAGACTTCGAGCGCAACGGGCTCCTCCGCTGAGGTAGGGAGCGCCGTGTCATCTTTTGGGCGGACCGCAGCGCCCTTTGAGGACAGCGATGTCGGCCTCGCGGTCCCCACCGGGCGGCGAGGAGACCGGCGCGCCGACGAGAAACGCGCCAAGCGCGTCACCCGGCGACATATTCACGATACCCTTCGGTGGTGACACTCGGAGCCACGATTCTGTCGGCCTCGCCTCTCGAAGAAGGCTGGCTAAGATAATTGGCGGCAGTGTGGGAAAGAGCGTGACCATAGAGACATGACAAAGCAGAGAATTCTTTTTGATACCGATCCTGGCGTAGATGATGCCCTCGCGCTGCTTTACCTGCACCGTCATCCGAACATCGAACTGCTCGGCATCACAACTGTCTTCGGCAACGCATCGATATCGGTTACAACGCGCAATGCCAGATTCCTCGCCGAGGCTTGGGGGATCAAAGCGCCCGTTCACGCCGGTGCTTCCGTTCCGCTAAACTGGTCCGGGGCGCCGCACCCCTATCCTGTCCATGTTCATGGCGCGAACGGGCTGGGGGATTATCCTATTGCCCAGGAAGCGCGGGAGGAGAAGGACACTGCCGCGCGATTCATCGTCGATACCGTCCGGCAGAATCCGCGTCAGGTGCGGTTGCTTGCTGTCGGAGGCCTGACCAACTTGGCGCGGGCACTGGAGGCCGATCCGGCGATAGCAGATCTGGTGCAGGACGTCGTCGTCATGGGTGGCGCGTTCGAAGTCCCTGGCAATGTGTCGCCCGTTGCCGAGGCCAATATCTATGCAGATCCGAAGGCAGCCGATCGAGTGTTTGCAGCCTCGTGGAAAGTGACCGCGGTTCCGCTCAATCTCACAAATCGAACGGTGATGACGCGACAGGATCTCGCCGCGGCCTCGGAAGGTGCCGATGCCGCCATGCAAATGGTAGCCGCACTGTCCCAAGGCTACATCGACTTCTACCTGCAATGGGGCGAAGCGGGTATGCTTGTGCACGACTGCAGCGCCGCAGTCTACCTGACCGACCCGCACTTATTCGCCACCCGATCCGGTTCGATCGTCGTATTGGAGGACGGCCCGGCGGCAGGTATGACCGTGCAGAGACTGGGCGCCGCCAGTTATTCACCGAACAAATGGGATCAACGTCCAATGCAGTCGGTGTGCGTTGGTGGCGATGCTGCAGGAATCTTGGCGAGGATTTACGCTGTCTGCAGGGGAAGTTTCGCGGAGCCATCCCCAAAAAGCTAAAAAGGCTCGCTCCGGCGAGAGAGCCGCGATGGCGCGCCCGAGCCTGTGGCGCGGCTTCTACCCACAGCCATCCAACGGGTCGGGCTCGAATGGTTCACCAGACGTGCCCGACCCGAAATGGTCCTCGAACGCGATTGCAAACCGATCCGGTCTGTTCAGATCAGGACTTGTTCGTTGTCGACGGTTCGGTATCGGACAGCCTCCGGTGCACCGCCTGCTCGGCTTTGTCGGCAGCGGACTTGACGACATCGCTGACCTTGTCAGCGAGCGTGCCTTCACTCGACGCCTGCCGTCCTGCTTCCTCGCTGGCCGCCTGGTAGGCTTCGGCTGCAACCTGCTTCACCTGGTCGACGCCCTTCTCGAGCGCGTCCTCGGCCCTTTCGCGAAGCTGTTCGCGATAGCCGCCGAGCCGCTCGTCTTCGAGTTGCGTGTGGGGCAGCATCGCGCCGATCGCCGCTCCGATCGCGAGACCGACAGCAGCAACTGCCAGAGGCTGATCCTCCATCAACTGCTGCGCGGAACGAGTGGCCCTCGTCGCCATGTCGGCGGTGGCTGTCGCCGAGTTCGTCAGCGTCTCCGCCGCGCCGCTTGCCATGCCAGATACGCTGCCGGCTGCGCTGCTGGCCATGTCAGACATGGTGCCGGCCGCACTGCTGGCCATTCCCGAGACAGTGCCGGCCGCACCGCTGGCCATGTCGCCGACAGAGGCATAGGTGTCCGAAGTCATGGCTCCGGTTCCCGCCGTGGGTGTGCCGTCATGCCCGTCGGAACCGCGACGGGTCGCGTAGCCGGGCGCGGCGGCGGAAGCGCCGCTGCCCAGCATCAGCCAGGCCAGACCGGCGCCGATTACAGTCAGTGGCAGAGGATTGTCTCGCACCTGAGCCTTCAGGTTGTGGAGCATGTCGGAGCCTGCACCGCGGCTGAAAATACCGGTGAACTCATCGAAGAGCTGGCCGGGCGTCATCTTGCCTCGAATGGACTCGGCGGTCGCTACCACCCTTGCGCGCGTGGCCTCGGCTTCGCGTTCGAGTTCGGCTGCGGATTTGTCGCTCATCTCGCTTGTTCCTTGATTACGTTCGCGTCACGCTTCAGTTGCTCCTGCGTACGGTCCGGCGCGAGCTCGGAGGGCGACATGCTCGCCATGCCGGTCCGCAGGAGGATGACACCCAGCACGGCAACGACCACTCCGACGAGCAAGGCGGACCAGCCGGCGCCCAGGCCGAGGCGGGTCAGGGCAATGACGAGCGCTTGCAGCAGCACTATCAGCGCGGCGAGAAGACATACCGCGCCGCCCAGAACCCCGACGGCGCCGGCCTCCGCTTTAGTCACGCTCTCGGATAGCTCCGCCCGCAGGAGTCTGGCCTCCGTTTGCACCAGCGTGCTCACCTGCTGTGCCAGATCGGCGACCAGAGTGCCGAGGCTTTGGTTGTCTTGAGTGTTCATTTCTTTAGCTCCGCTGCCTTCCTGGGAGCGCCGCCGTCGACGCCCCAATTGGTCGTCGCGTCATCCCATGGCTCGCTCGCCTGCGCACCAGTCTGCCTGCTCGTTTCCCTACCAGTCTTCCGTGGCGTCGCTGCGCTCTGCCCCGCGCGGCGTGTTTCCGGGGGAGAAGCCTTTATGAACCGTCCGAGCGCCAGTCCTGCCAGCACCGAACCAGCGATCAGAGTGCCGGGATTTTGGCGGCCGAAGTTCTGAATTTCCTCAAGCACCTCGCCGAAGGGCTTCTGCTTCAACGAGGAGGACAGCCTCTCCAGTCCGCCTGCCGCATCCCGCATGAAATTCGACGCCGAGCTCTGGTCGCTGTTTGCCAGATGGTCGCTTGCCGCACGCAGAGCGCCGCCGAATGCCGCCAGGCTCGATCCGATGTCGCGCTGCGTTTCCTCGGCCCTCTCCGACAGGACCTCCTGTGCTTCCGACGCATAGTCGACTGCCCTGCGAGCGACCTCGTCGCGGGCATCGTGGAGCGCTTCGCCGGCGCTTTGGGTTTCTTTCTTAACTCGATCGGAAACTTCGGTCTTCGCCTTGGCGAAGTCGGCCGGCTCGCGGCCCTGATTATTTTCGCGCTGCATGACGCCTCCTAGTGAAAGCCGAGAAAGGAGAGTATCGCGAGCACAACCACGATGAGACCGATAAGATAGATGACACTGTTCATGGCGCAGGCTCCTCCTTGCCTGTTCCAACTTCGCGCTGGCCGCGATGTTCCCTTTCGCGACCAGGATTTTTTGTAAGTAGCTACTTACCCCGATCGGCGCCTCCGAAGCCGGCAAGCTCGTCATCCGAACAGAGCAGCCGCGGCTGCGCCGGATCGGAGATATCGAGCTTGTCCCAAGGTATGCGGTAGAGGCCCTCGCGGCAGCGCAGCGCGAAAAAGTCGAGCAATGCGGTGCCGATGGCCGAGGCCGACAGGCGTTCAAAAGCTGCGAAGATGCCGACATGGAATTCGGTGACGACGAGGTCGTCGTCGTCCTGCTCGGCGATGACCTCCTCGATATGGCCGATGCTCCTGCCGCCCTGCGTGAGAACGCGCCGGCCAGCCAGATGCTCGAGATTCACATTTGCCATCCTCAGGCTCCCGGGATTCGGCCGACGATGCGATCGCGCAGCCAGCTCTGCCAGGCCAAGATCTTGGTCCTGCGCACGTCGATATCGAATTCGATGTCGACGCCGATGTCGCGCACCTTGGTCCAAGCGATGCGATGCGGCCGTGCCTGCTGCTTCCCGCTCAGCCTTGCGGCCAGCCGCGCCGTTAATCGCCCAGGCCGAGCGCCAAGCCGTCGGGCCAGCGCAATCGCGCCAAGCTCGACCGCAACGACCCTCGGCGGCTTGCCCTGCCTCAGCTCGGCGACCAGTCCATCCACCTTGCCGATCTTGACCTGCTCGCGGTCGACGACCTGCTTGTCCAGGATATCGCGCAGCAGCTGCATCAGGTGCCTCCGAATATCTGCAGGGGAATAGTCACCACCGCCAGCACGAAGCCGAGCGCGATGACGAAGATCACGGCGGCATTGGAGATGACGCCGTTGCGGTGCTGGCCGACATAGCGCTCGTCATTCAGCAGGAAGAGGAACGGCACGACCGTCAGCGGCAGACTGGCGGCGGTCAACGCCATTGAGAAGATGGTGAGCCTCAGCGGGTCGAGACCAAGCGCTATCGGAACGGCTGCAAGAAAAAGCGTGAGCGTGTAGACGAGACTGAAGCCGGGATCGTCGCGCGGCTTGAGATCCTCGCCCCAGATCCAGCCGAACCCTTGCGCGACGAGATAAGCCTGCTGCAGCGCCACTTCCAGAGCGGCTCCGAAACAGGCGATGCCGAGCGATGCGACGAAAAGGACGAAGCCCCAGAAGCCGAACACCGAGATCAGCATCAGCGGGAGCTGGTTGTAGTCGTCCACATGGTTCACGCCATGGGCGCCGAGCACAAGCGCGGCCACGATCAGCACGGCCACGGAGATCGTTCCTCCGAAGCTCATGCCGAGACCGGCAATCGCCCGATTGGTGCCGAGATAGCTCTTGTCCCATTGATCCTCGACCGCGCCCGAGGAATAAAACATGAAAAGGTAGGGCGAGATGGAAGCACCGAGGATGCTGACGGCCATGAACCAGTAGTTCGCCGTATCGTGTTGCGGCAGGCTGGGCACGGCACCGGCAGCCACCTGTTTCCATTCGGGCTTTAGCATCACCGCTGCGACGACGAAGCAGAGCGTGATCAGGCCAAGCATCGACACGCCTTTCTCGATGAGGCCGAACGTGCCTTTCCACAGCAGCAGCCATGCGAGGAAAGCCGCTGGCAATGCCCACCATTGAAAGCCGATCCCGGTGGCAAGCTCGGCAGCAATGGCAACCCCGCCTATTTCTGCCGAGAGGACCAGGAAATTGACCAGCAGGACTGCAAGCAGCGGCCAAAGGAAAGCATTGAAGCCGAAGCGTTCGCGGATGCCGTCGGCGATGGTGTGATGGCTCACGGCGGCGAAGCGACCGGCCATCTCGACCAGGAAGATGATGCAGATGGTGCCGAGCACGATCGCCCAGATGAGTTGGAAGCCGAACAGGGCGCCTGCCTGCGCCGCTGTCGCCATCGAACCGACCTCCAGGAAGCCACCAACGCTGGTCACGACGCCAAGCGAAATTTCCAGCAGCTTCTTCATCGTTGCGGCGCGAAATAGCCGCGATAGGCCGTGGCGAGATCCGCCTGCGCGGCGCGAAGCTCGTTGCGTGCCCGGCTGGCCTGCGCCTGCTGTCCGGCCTCGACCGCGCTGTCGGCCCCGCTTGCCGCGGTGGACAGCCGGCTGATCGCCGCCTTCAGCGTGTCTCGCGTCGCAGGATCGGACGGCGAGGCCGATTCCACTTGCCGGCCGGCATCGGCGAGTGTCTCGGCGAAGGATTGTAGGGCAGAGGACGCGTAGTGGGACGGCGCGGCGCCGGAGAGCCAGGCATCGGTGACCAGCACCGCCGCCTGCGCGGTCGAGGCGGCACGCTTCGATTGCTGTTCGACGGTTTCAGACGAGGAGCAGGAAGCAAGTGTCAGTGCAAGCACCTGCAGTAAAGGCAGTTTTCGCCGAGCGATGCTGCGCAATGCTTCCTCTCACTGCTGCTGCTTCGAACATGGAGATAAAGCGGCGTGGATCGGAAGGTTCCCCGCCGTAGGCCGGTTGCACGGCACTGCCGCTTATCGGTCGCTCCGCTGCGCGTCCTCGGTGGTCGAAAGGGCAGCGATCTTGTCGATCATGGCGAGCACCGCCTGCGGGGCTGACAGGTGCACCATATGCCCGGCATCGGGGACGATATCGACTACCGAGTTTGCGAGATCCGCGTGCAGCCGAAACGCCTCGGCCGGCGCGTCGAAAAGCTGATCGCCGGCGCCGGCGATTATCCCAACAGGAACGGAAATGTCGTTGTGCCGAGGCGTCACAAACGCCGCTGCGATCCACATCAGGAAGGACTCCGCCGCGATCGACCGCAGTTGCGAGGGGCGGCTCGCCAACTCCCTCGTCGTTGCGGTGAATGCCGCCGAGATCGCCGCCGGGCCAAATATCTTTCGCATTGACCAAGCCCAGCCAAGCCTGACCAGCGGCGGCAGCAAGGTGTGGCGGAAGGCCGTTCCGATCAAAGGCAAGATCGGCAACCCCGACAGGGCGAGTTCGAACCTTGGCGATGGATAGTGGTAGCCGGAGAGAAGCACGACCCCGGCAACGCGCCCAGGGCGCCGTCGCGCCATCTCGAGCGCAACGGCGGCACCCCAAGAGTGGCCAAGAACAATATAGCGTCCAATTCCGAGTTTGGCGGCCGCGGCATCGATCAGATCGGCCTGCGCGGCGGCCGACCAGATCCTGCCGATCGGGCGCGAGCTCCTGCCGAAGCCTGGTCTGTCGAAAGCCAGAACACGATAGTCTGCGGCCGCTTTGTCGACGATGCCGCTTGTCGTGAAATCCTCGGCCGAAGAGCCGTTGCCATGCAGCAACAACAGCGGCATGCCCTGGCCATCCTCGATCAGGTGCAGCCGCGCTCCGTCGACTTCGACGAAGCGTCCAAAACGTCGGCCGCGTAACGCCCGCCGCGCCCGCAGGCCATTGTAGAGGGCAAGCCCGGCCGCTGCCGCGGCAAGGAGGAGGACCACGTCGTTGAACGTGGCGATGTCAGGCATGATCCCGTGCTGCTACGGAGCCATGGCACAAGCCGCTGTTGAGAGAAGCGGCGGATGTACCCAGGCGCTGGCTTCCAAAGAAGGAGCTTTCAGGCCGAGCCCTTCTGAGGCAGCTTCGTCTCCTCATCGACCTGTTCCTGGAGAGCCCTGCGTTCGCGCTCTCTTCCCTCAGCGTCGACCGGTCGATCTTGCCGTTCAAGCTCGCGTTCCACCGTGTCACGCGCGCCCTCGACAGGATCTTCCTGCGGCAGACGCTTATCTGTTCGCTTTGTGCCTTGCTCGCTCGCCCGGTCACTGTCCGATCCCAGTTTGGACGGATCGTCCTTTGCAGAATGCTTCGTCATTGGCTTACTTACCTATCTGGCCTGCCACGTCGGCGGATCACGTGCCGATCTGTTCACAAGCAGCCCAACAGGCGAGCTGTTTCTTTGTTCCGGCTATCCCGTGCGGCAGTTGGTCAGTCCCGATCCTCATGGTCTTCCGCCTGTGCCGGTTCCGACTCCTCGAGAGCTTCAATGACCGGGGCAAGCGAGGTCTCTTTCCGATGATTTGATTCTGTCGGGTCCTCCTGCTCGGCCGTCATGTCGAGCGCCCGTTCGATTGCATCTTCGATATTGCCGATTTCCTCCTCGCGAACCTCGTGCCCGTAGCCCGCGGCGTCGGCGTCCTGCTCGAACTGTCGCACAAGCACCGGAACGCTGACTTGTGTGTCGGCAGGCAAGTTCCCGACGTTCTCCTCGAGCCAGCTTCGAAAGAACTCCTTGGTTGCACTCATGAGCCGCCTCCTTCGAGCTGAGAACGGCCGCCGTCTGCCAATGTTCCTCTGGCGGGGCTTGCGTTGCCGCGTCTTTCGTCTGAGCGGTTACAACGAGGATCTTCGCGGCAGACGGGATCGCTCATCCACGGCCCGACGGGAAGCTGCGCCCTCCAGTCGATCTGGAACGCTTAGCGCAGGAATGGCGGCTCCTCAGCAGCGTTCCTCGATCGACCGGATCACCTCCTCGACACCTCGCAGTCGGTTTCGATTTCCCGCGTGATTAGGTCATCTGGCGCCCTGACTTTCAGGCACCCGAAACGCCTTGCGCATGTTCGGAACGATCGAGTCCAACTGCCGTTACCGACGAAAGAACAGGAGGAACCGATGAGCGGACGCAGAACCCATGACCAGCAAGTGCGCATCCTGGAAGAACGTGAGAACACGAAGAACGCGCCCAAGGAATTCGACGCCAAGGCGGAGCTGAAGCAGCCGGCCGCGGAGCGCGAAGCGCGGCGGAAAGGTTCGGACCTCAGGAGCGACACGCCCGACCTCGTCGACCCCGATGATCGCAACATCCTTCGCGGCAAGAATCAGGAAAGCGGCCACAACAAGCATCGTGGCGACTAAAGCCTGTCACGCACGTCTTGGTCCCGAAGCCGGTTTCGACTTTCGGTGGATATGTTTTAGGCAGGGCGGCTTTCGACATGAGATGCGATCGTCCCCTTGCTGGCGGTCTTGGTTTGGGCACACCTGGTTATGAATTCTTGGGCCTCCGCTTCCGTGAGATGCTCGATGCCGATGAAGTCGTTTTTTGCGCGGCCTGAGCGAATGAGCTCATCGAGCTTCGCCTGAATGGCCACGCCGTCGCGATTCTGGGTATTTTGAATCAGGAAAACCATCAGGAAAGTAACGATCGTCGTCGCGGTGTTGATGATCAGCTGCTCGGAATAATGAAAGGCCGGGCCGGCAATGGCCCAGAGGACCACCGAAACCACGCACAAGACGAAGGCCCATGCACGACCCGCGGCATGGGCGACATTCTCCGCGAGCCGATTGAATGCTTTTTCCAATGTTGAACTCCGGACTTTCACCCTGACGAAATTTCCCGCCAAGCCAGCCTGAGGATAGTGTGCCGGATGAACTGCACCGAAATGCAGCCGTTTATCCTGTCCTTGGCGCTGGGCACCGGCAAGAAATCAACTGAAGGCGGGCGCGACGCCAAGAAGGCGACCGCTCCGCTGAAAAAACTTGCAGCGTTTCGCGAGGAGGCGGGCCCCGTAATCGCGGCCCCGGTCAAAGAGACCGGGGCCGCGTCGCCAAGTCGACTTTTGGCATGCGAATAAGCGTTTATCGGGCGCCTTACGCGGCCGCCTGCATGGCCCGCTTGTTCGCACCGCTTTCGCCGAGCTTGCTAAGTGTCTCGTCGGTAGCGGATTCTTCCTTGAGGGTGTCGCGCAGCAAGGGGAGGGCGTCTTTCAGGCCCAGTTGCTCCGCCCAGGCAATCAGCGTGCCGTAGCGCGCTATTTCATAATGCTCGACCGCCTGGGCGGCAGCCACAAGGCCCGCGTCGAGCGCCGGCTCGTCCTTGTATTCCTCGAGGATCTCCGAACCCTCTTCAATGATGCCATCGATCGCGGGACACGTCTTGCCGCGCGCCGGCTTGCCCAGCATTTCGAAAACCTGCTCGAGCCGGTCGACCTGAGCTTCAGTCTCGGTGCGATGCTTTTCGAAGGCCGCGCCCACTTCCTGTGACTGCGCCGCCTTGGCCATCTTAGGCAGCGTCTTCAGGATCTTTTTCTCTGCATAATAAAGGTCTTTCAGGCCATCCACGAACAGGCTTTCCAAGCCGTTCGCCGCGCCGGACGAACTTTTCTTTGCCATCGACGTCTCCTTCGTTCGACTTTCTTGACCAAACAAAACCGGTGGGATCGACCGATGTTCCCGCGAAATATTTTTTGAAGCCGGGATGACGAGCCGAGGTGCGCGAGCGTTACTTCGGCGTGCCCTTGCCGTTGCGGGACGAAAGTTGGTCGAGCATGCTGAGCGCTGCACTGGGACCCGCATGCTCCAGCAGACCCTGCTCGGCGGCCGCCTTCTTGAAGGCGGCAAAGGCGATTGCCGGCCGGCAAATCCCGTTGGTCGCGTCTTCCACCAGCCGAACCGCCTTGCGATAGGCTGGTGAGTCCTTGCTCTTCCATTTCCGACCAAGCGCATTCTTGGCGTCAGCGATCGACGACACCATCATCGTGCCGCCGTTGACGAAGTGGATGGTGAGGGGCAGGAATCTGCTCAAGGCTCTTTCACCGTCCTAGCCATTCGCACGCAGGCCGGGCGGCCCCGACGAAGAGGTCCGCGGTCGGCGCCGCCGCCAAGGGGATTATCGGTCCGAAAGGATTTCATGGTGCTACCGCCTGTTTGAGATCGCATAAAACGAAGCTGCCGCCGGGTAGTTGCATTCAGCCGGCCCGTGGCGGTCAAAAAACCTGCTCCTACTGATCGCTGTCCCGGCGAGCGGCGCCGGCGGTTGTGGCGGCCATGATTGAGGTCCCGACGGATGTCGCGACCGATGTCCGGATTGAGAGCCGGCAGCTTCGGAGCGAGGCCAACCTTTTCTGTTCGCGTGCGTTGTCCCTCGAAAGCGAAGGAGACACCGATGCCGACGAAATCCGCCAGGATGACCGACTCCGCCACACCGATGAAATCGGCCCCGCGGACCAAATCCACCTCCGAGCAGGCGGCCAGCAAGCAGCGGAGCGTGCAACGCAAGGTCGACGCGACCGATCGCGCCAAGTCGAACGGCAAATCCAAATCACAAGGCGCCATGCAGGCCGGCGCACGGGAATACCCGGTGCCGCCTTTCCCGAAGCAGCATCATCCCAAACCCGGCGAGGAATGGGCGATCGAGCCCGCGCCGCTCTACGACGCGCCGTTCTGGCAGGGGTCGAACAAATTGGGAGGCAAGGTGGCGCTGATCGCCGGCGGCGATTCCGGCATCGGCCGCGCAGTTGCCGTGTTGTTCGCCCGGGAAGGGGCGGATATCGCCATCGCCTATCTCAGCGAGGATCGCGACGCGAAGGCGACAAAGCAGGCAGTCGAGGCCGAAGGCAGGCGCTGCATCATCATGCGCGGCGACGTGGCCAGGCGGACCTTCTGCCACAAGGCGGTGGAGCGGACGCTGAAGGCCTTCGGCAGGCTCGACGTGCTCGTCAACAACGCTGCCTTCCAGGTGCATTCGACCGATTTCGCCGACCTCACCGAGCAACAC